>JAOAIS010000036.1 GCA_026414575.1 Aquificaceae bacterium
AGGCAAGGTAACATAGCAGATGAGCAGATTTATATTTATATTCTCTGGCTTTTGAATTAGAATTATCTCCTTTATGAAGAAATTTCCCAAAGACATAAAGTATGAGGAAAACGATGATGAGTATAATTGAGAGATTATCGCCTGAAGATGTTAGCGATTGGGAAGCAGTAAATAACGCTTTTGCATTATCGTTATCGCTCGCTGAGCCTTTGCCTGTGGGGTCTCCTAAAGAGTGTCAGTCGCTGTTCCAGCCCGAAACAATAACACTCGCCAACGGTGAAGTAGCGGTTTTGCCTAACGCCATTTGGTCAGCACCTATGGAGCAGAATGCAGCCACTGCGGTGCCCTTTATCTCCCAAGACGATATTGAAGATTATAGTCCGTCGGATATATTGGAGCGTTGTTTCAGCCTTTTATCAGACCCTGATTATTTGCGTCGTCAATATCTTTATGGCGCGAACTATCACGAGGTGAACTGGGGCAATGGAGTTCCTTCTCTGTTAACTTTTCTTAAGGTTTGGCAACAAGCACAAGGCGGTGCAGGTGTAGTGTGCTTTGAAGCTACAGTGCCAGAGCAAAGCTTTTTGGCACGCAAACGAGGGCTGATAATAAGTGAAGGTAATTTACTATATTACAAGAAAATTAAAGAGGTCTTTGATTATTATAAGGTGGACCCGAACCAAAAACTTATACTCCAAATGATGCATGGGGGATGGTTGAGCAAAGAACTAATGGGAGTTAACTGCGTGCCAAACAAATGGGCGGAACCGCCTCCTTTACGCGAGATATCGGAGGTATTGTTTTCCGTCATAAAGGGTGTGGAGTTAGTTGCTTCCGTCGGTTGGGATGGAGTGGATATAAAGCTTTGTCATGGTTATGGGTTAGGGGATAGGTGGTGGGTAGAGGTGTGTGTGGTGTTAAAGGATATTGAACCCTTTATTGGACACAGCCCTTGCAACTCCCCCCATTGGTACGAAACTTTTATTGACCAAAAGAAACACCTTTCAGTCTTAGACTGCCCCTAAAAGGCAAGAGCTTTATGGGTTCCCACGAAAGTTCCAGAGTGCTTATGTTGTAGGTAACCCGGCCAAGCTCTAACAACTCACCTATCTTTAGAGCGCTTGAAGAAACACCCCATAGATATAGCAAGTTGCCATCACCTTTACTTACAATAAGGTCCTAATTAACATGCCTAAAATAGTCAAAGCCTTGCCTCGTGTAAGCATAAGCCCTAAGATTGTCCAGCTCCAAAACAAAACCTACAGAATCATCCATAACTTCTATCCTTCCCAAGGCGAGCCTCTCTCCCACATATCTTAGGTAATCCTTTCCTTACCAGCCACTTTTTTTAATGCCTTCAAAGGTATTAGCCTTTTACCGAGCCACAGGACAAAGCCATCGTAATTACCCTTACTTCCAACTCCTCCCACTACCAAATAACCCCCTTGCCTCTTTGTTAGGCTGTAGGCGTAAATGCCTTCCTTGCGTGAAGGGTGAGGAGCTCTCAATCCCCAAGCTTGAGAATTAAGAGACTCCAGCCCCCCTTCTTATATCCACCTACAACAAGACTACAATCCGACTGCCATTGCATGCCTTCAGAATCAAAATAGCACTAAAACTCCCTATTTTTTGTAAATCAAAAGGAAGGATTTGCTACCAGGGTGACCCACCACTACATAACTATCTGAACACTTTCTAACGCTTTAGAGGCCATCATCCCCTTAATGCCAAACATGAAGGCCTTACCCTTCTTTTCTTCTACCAAAAGAGCCTCCTAACTCCTACCATACCTGTATGCTCTGCCTACAAGAACATACCCTTCAGAGGCAAAGATAGCACTCCTGTAAATGCCTTCCTTCCCAAAAAGTAGACACTCCAGCATTTTTGCCATCCCAACTTCTAAGAAGAGAAAGGATTAAGAGCCAAAAGGCTTCGTAAGCGCCCTAATAGCTATGTCCTTCCTGTAGTGCATGCCCTCAAAGCTTATCCTCTCTATTGTCCCATAAACCCTATCCCTTGCCTCCGCAAGGTCTTTGCCCCAAGCGCATATATTCAACACTCTGCCACCGGATGTAAAAACCTTACCATCCTTCAGCTGGGTGCCTGCATGGAAGACTACCACATCCTTCATGCTCTCAGCTCCCTCCAGACCCCGGATTTCCTTATTGTCCTCTGGCTTTTCTGGATAACCCCTGCTTGCAAGCACCACGCAAAGAGAAGCTCTTTCGTCTAACTTTAGAGTTACATCCCTCCCATGGTAAAAGTCAAGCAAAGACTCAAGGAAGTCGCCCTCTATCCTCATTAGAATAGGTTGAGCTTCTGGGTCTCCAAGTCTTACATTGAACTCAAGCACCTTTGGACCTCTGCTGGTGAGCATAAGACCTGCATACAGAAAGCCCATGTAGTGTATGCCCTCCTCCTTAAGACCCTTTATGAGTCTCTCTATAACCTCCTCTTTTATGGCACTCTCGACGGCATCATCCACAAAGGGATTGGGAGAGTAAGCCCCCATACCACCCGTGTTTGGTCCCCTGTCTCCATCCAGAAGCCTCTTGTGGTCCTGAGAAGTAGGCATTGGCACATATTGGTCGCCATTTAGCATGACAATGTAAGAAGCCTCCTCACCCTCAAGAAACTCCTCTATCACTACCTTAGTCCCCGCCTGCCCCAGAGACTTTTTTGCCATTAGATTGTCCAAAGCCTGAAAGGCTTCTTCGTAAGTTTTGCAGACAAAGACACCCTTACCGCTGGCAAGGCCGTCCGCTTTAACAACAAGTGGTACTCCAAAGTCCCTTACAAAACTCTTAGCCTTCTGAAGGTCTTCAAAGACTTGAAATTCTGCGGTTGGTATACCATGCTTTTGCATAAAATCCTTGGCAAAGGCTTTGCTACCTTCCAACAGGGCAGCCCTTTTGGCAGGTCCGAATATCTTTAGCCCTCTTTTTTCAAACTCATCCACTATACCCGCTACTAATGGAGCCTCTGGTCCCACCAGTGTAAAATCAATTCCCTCCCTCTGGGCGAAGTCCGCAAGGGTCCTTATGTCCGTTGGCTCTATGGGTATATTGTTTGCGAGCTTTAGCGTTCCCGCGTTTCCCCTTGCACAGTAAAGCTCTTTTACTAACCTGCTCTGGGCTAACTTCCAGAGGATGGCATGCTCTCTTCCGCCATTGCCTACGACAAGAACCTTCACCACTTAAATTATACAGGAACTCGGCCCCCTGCTATTTTCAGAAAGTTTTCCAAAAGGTTCATCCCCTCTTCAGAGAGTATGGATTCCGGATGAAATTGCACGCCAAAGAGCGGATAATCTGTATGCTGGACGCCCATTATTTCTCCATCCTCTGACCATGCGGTAACCTTGAGGAAATGGGGCAGTGTAGACCCATCTATAACCAGGGAGTGATATCTTACTGCGGTAAAAGGGTTTTTTAGACCCTCAAAGATGCCCTCACCCGTGTGGTGTATCTCAGAGGTCTTTCCGTGCATGAGATTCTTTGCTCTAACTATGCTGGCACCAAAAGCGTACCCGATAGACTGGTGTCCAAGACACACGCCCAGTATGGGCACACGCTCGTAAAAGCTCCTTATGACCTCCACCGATATGCCTGCCTCTTTGGGTGTGCATGGCCCAGGAGATATGACTATAGCTTGTGGCTTTTCCCTCTCTATGTCCTCTATACCTATCTCGTCGTTCCTCCGCACCTCTACATCTGCCGACAGCATCTGTAAATAATGAACAAGGTTGTAGGTAAAGGAATCATAGTTATCTATAACAAGGATACGCATAGGGATTAAAATATAAACCCGTAGATGTACAGGTCAATTTTCTACGGCATAATCGTAACCCTTATCTTTGTGCTTGGCTCTCTGATTTATATACTGAAGAAAACCTTCACCAAAGACTTCCTTCCTATACTGCTTCAAGTGGACAAAAAATATCTTTTCATGTCCATATTTGCCATGTTCCTCTACCATACCTTTGACAACTTAAGGCTTTTCGTGCTTTCCAGAGCAATGAACTTAAGATACTCCTTTCTTTACGGTTACATAGTGTCTTTCATAAACACCTTTGGTGCAACCATAACGCCAGCCCACATGGGTGGTGAGTTTATGTCCATGTACACCCTCTCAAGGAAGGGAGGAAAGCTCCACAAGGTGATGAGCATAGTCACCATGAAGACCCTCACGGGGATGGTCTTTTTCCTGCTGGCTCTGCCCTACGCCATTTACCACCTTTACAAAAACCCTATCCAGTCCTTAAAGATACTCACCATACTGATTTTTTTCTTCTTACTCTTTATAATCCTATACATACTCTTAAGGCTCCTATCCAGAAGGAAAACGGGAGAAGGTCATAACTTTTTCAAGAAGGTTAAGTACACCATCAAAAGATACCTTGTGGTTTCAAGGATATTTCTAAGAGACAAAAAGGGGAGCATACTTCTGGCTTCTGTAAACAGCGTATTACTCTATGTATGTTTTCTTGCATCGGGAGCCTTCCTTATTAAGAGCTTCAACCCAGAGCCAAAACTTTTTACACTTATGGAACATCAGCTCATGCTACTTTATGCCATATTTGTTAGCCCTACACCCGGTGGCAGTGGGGTAGGTGAGGTGGGAGCCCTTTATGCATTCAATACTTTTCTTGAAGCCTCTTTTCTTGGCGGTTTTTCTCTGCTGTGGAGGTTTATAACACAGTATGCGAGTGCTTTGGTGGGTGGGTTGCTTCTTTTTCTTCTTGTTTTAAAGGATACAAAAAGACTGAGGCATGCTTGACCTTCTGAATCCCTACTACTACGGCATTAAGTTGAGAAACTGGCTTTACGACATGGGTTTTATAAAGGCTTGCAGACCTTCCGTGCCTGTCATATCCGTGGGAAACCTCTCCTTGGGCGGAAGTGGAAAGAGTTCTTTGGTGAGGTATCTGGCTCAGATGCTCTCTGAAGACCTCCACCCCTGTATATTGTCAAGGGGCTACAGGAGAAAGAGCAGTGGTACCCTACTTGTCTCGGAAAGGGGTAGTTTATTGGCAAGCTGGCAGGAGTCGGGCGACGAACCTTACATGTTAGCCAAGGTCTTGCCGCGTGTAAGCCTTGTGGTAGACGAAGACAGGTGCAGGGGGGCAGACTTTGCCCTGCGGAGGCTTAAGCCAGACCTTTTTTTGCTGGATGATGGCTTCCAACACCGAAAAATACAAAGGGATTTGAACATACTTTTGCTAAAAAAAAGAGACTTATCGGACAAGCTATTACCCTACGGGAGGCTAAGAGAGCCTCTGAGTAGCATACAAAGGGCTGACCTTGTGGTGCTTGCCTACGCTGAGCTTGAAGACTTTGATTGGCAACATCCCCAAAAACCGACTTTGAAGATGCGTAGGGAAAACTGGAGGGTGGTTAGGAGTTCCGATCAGAAACTTCTTGAAAACCCCCAAAACATAAGCTTTATAGCCTTTGCTGGTCTTGGAGATAATTGGCAGTTTTTCAAAACCTTGAAGAGGCTTGGCATAAGGTTAAAGAAAAAGCTTAGCTTACCAGACCACTACCACTACGAAGGCTTTGAGCTACAAGAGGATGAATTTTACATAACCACTCTCAAGGATGCGGTAAAGCTACCCCCATCCCACAACCTCTACTACCTTGACTTCGATGTGAAGGTGGATGGTTTGAGTGGCGTTTTGGAAAAACTTATATTTAGTAAATTGAAGGGTCGGTAGCTCAGCAGGCAGAGCAACGGACTCTTAATCCGTGGGCCGCGGGTTCGACTCCCGCCCGACCCATTTAGATACAAGAAAGTCAAAAGCCAGCAAACTAAGACCATCAGGGATTCTGCATGAGTTCGAGGTTTTTTAGAAGGAAAAAAGGTGTTACAATCGAAGGTTTAGCTTCTCACTAACCCCATCTCCCGCAAAAACTTAAAAATGCAACAAAGACTTGAAACAATCAAAGATGCGTCCCAAAGAAAAGAAGTCGCCTTTAGACTAAAGGTCATCGAATTTCACAACTCCTTTGGCACAGGAGCCAAAGTCGAAGCTTTCGGTATCTGTAGAGCTACTATCTATAGATGGAAGAAACTTTTTTATATCCAAACCGAAGACACCAAAGAGGAAATGCTCAGAGAGGTGCCACAGGAGGTAATAGAGTTTATCCTGAATTACAGAAGAGAACATCCTCGCATAGGGAAGGAGAAGTTTAAGCCCTTGGTGGATAGATTTTGCAAGGGAAAGGGGTATAGCTTTGGTGTCAGTATCTACGATTGGAAGGATTATAAAGTATTTGAAAGAAAAGGGGGTAAGCTTGAGGAGAGGTGGTGAAGAAAATTTAGTTATTATAGGAAGACGGGAAGGTTTATTGAGAGGGAGAAGAGGAGGCGAAGGATGTGGCTAGTAGATTTTGATTTGCCTATGGGGAATAGTTATTTATCGAGCAAGAGCGGGAGGGACTTTTGGAATAAGTTTAAGGCGGTAGCTCCTTTTGAAATAAGGGGCATGCAGACAAACAATGGGAGTGAATTTTTAGGGGAATTTGCGAAGGAGCTTGAGAGAAGGGAGTTGGAGCACTCTGCTTTAATTATCCTCTTTTACTAGAATTCTCCTCAGTCTAAAATCCTATGGACTTATGAGATTCAATTAAAACTCTAAAGACCAGTCCCCTATTCAACCAAAAGGGTATACAGGGGAAATTTTTGTTAACAAAAAGGTTTAAAGGTCAATTAAAAGGTAGGGGTAATCATGGCATACAACTTGCATATATATGATTTAGGAGGCTTAGGGAGCTATGGTAATTCCAGGCGAAATAATAGCAGATAATCAAGGAGACATAGAGTTAAATACGGGCAAAAACAAAATTAGGTTACTGGTCAAGAATAAGGGTGATAGACCAGTTCAGATTGGCTCACATGCCCATTTTTTTGAGGTGAACAAGCACTTAGAGTTTGACAGAGAAAAATCTTACGGATATAGGCTTAATATACCCGCGGGCACAGCCGTAAGGTTTGAGCCTGGAGAAGTAAGAGAGGTAGAACTTGTTGAAATAGGTGGTTCTGGCACGATATACGGCTTTAACCAGCTGGTCATGGGAGACCTTCGGGAAAAAAGAGAAGAGGCCATCAAAAAAGCAAAGGACAAGGGGTATATAAATGAAGCTAAATAGAGTCTCTTACGCCAGATTGTATGGTCCTACAAAAGGTGACAGAATTAGGCTTGGGGACACGAACCTTATAGTAGAAGTAGAAAGAGATTACAACACATACGGAGAGGAGCTATCTTTCGGTGGTGGCAAAGTCATAAGAGATGGTATGGGACAAGGACCCTTTGGAAGCGAGGACAATGCTCCAGACCTTATTATAATTGGAGCTGTAATAATAGACTACTGGGGAATCGTAAAAGCGGATGTGGCCATAAAAAAGGGACACATAATAGGGATAGGCAAGGCCGGCAATCCATTTGTACAAGATGGAGTCACAGAAGGTATGAGGGTGGGAGCCTGTACCGAGGTCATAGATGCACGAGGTAAGATTTTGACAGCGGGAGGCATAGACTGCCACATACACTACATTAGTCCCCAGCAAGTCTGGGAAGCCTTATCCAATGGTATAACCACCATGATAGGCGGAGGCACGGGTCCTACAGAAGGTTCCAAGGCTACAACCTGCACACCGGGCAGGTGGAATATAGAGCGCATGTTCGAAGCCCTGGAATCTTTCCCCCTCAACTTTGGATTGTTGGGAAAGGGCAACTGCTCCTTACCGAAGCCACTAATAGAACAGATAGAAGCGGGCGCCATGGGCCTTAAGATACACGAGGATTGGGGAGCCACGCCAGCGGTTATTGATTGTGCCCTATCTGTAGCAGACGAATACGATATACAGGTAGCAATACACACAGATACGCTCAACGAGTGTGGCTTTGTGGAAAATACAATAGAGGCTTTTAAGGGCAGAACCATACACACATATCACTCGGAGGGTGCTGGAGGCGGTCACGCTCCTGATATAATGAGGGTAGTCTCCCTGCCTAATGTCCTTCCTTCCAGCACCAATCCAACAATGCCTTATACTGTCAACACATACGATGAACATTTCGACATGCTTATGGTCTGTCACCATCTATCCCCAAGCATACCAGAGGATATAGCCTTTGCCGAATCGAGGATAAGGCCAGAAACTATGGCAGCCGAGGATGTATTACACGACATAGGGGCCATATCTATCATGTCAAGCGACTCTCAAGCCATGGGAAGGGTAGGGGAGGTAATATTAAGGACATGGCAGACCGCACACAAGATGAAGGAAGAGAGAGGTGCACTGCCCGAGGACTCTTACAGGAACGATAACCAAAGAGTAAAAAGGTATATAGCTAAATATACCATTAATCCGGCCATCTGCATGGGGATTAGCAACTATGTAGGTTCTGTGGAGGTAGGAAAAATAGCCGACCTCGTGATATGGGAACCAGAATTTTTTGGTGTCAAGCCAAGTCTTGTTATAAAAGGCGGTATGGTGGCCTGGTCTCTAATGGGTGACCCGAATGCCTCCATACCCACACCAGAACCCTTCATCTACAGACCCATGTTTGGTAGCTTTGGACAAGCGGTTAACAAGCTTTCCTTCTTTTTTGTCTCTAAAGCTTCGTTAGACAGAGACAATTTGAAGGGAATTGGGAGAAAGTGCCTGCCGGTAAAGAACACAAGGAGTATTTCAAAAAAGGATATGGCGCTAAACAGTGCTATGCCAAACATTCATATAGACCCAGACTCTTACAGAGTTTACATAGACGGGGAACTTATAACAAGCCATCCAGCAAAGCATTTACCACTGACTCAGAGATATTTCTTGTTTTGATGTGTGGAATGCGAATTATTATAGAAAAAATAATACCTTCAGACTTACACGATCTAAAGAATTACAGAATAGTGGACATAAGAATGACTTATCATCAAAGATGTAAAGCGCGACAGAAGATAAAGCTGGAAGGCATAGAGTTCTTAATAGCTCTAAACACTGGAGAGAGGATTAAACCCAACTCATATTTGTATATAGACCATGATAAAAAAATTGCCTACCGCGTAGTGTCAGAAGATGAAAATCTAATTGCCGTGAAATTCACGGATACAACCTCCGCCATCATAATAGCACATACGATGGGTAACATGCACATACCGATAGGATTGTACAAAGACAAAATACTTACAATTTACGACGAAACCTTAGAGCAAAAACTAAAAAAGCTTGGCCTTGAAACAGAATGTTATTTTGGTCCATTCGTTGAAATATCAGAGGTAGTCCATGAACACTAAGGAGTTAATAAATGTCTTAATACTATCGGATTTGCAATTGCCAGTGGGAGGCTTTGTGTATTCATGGGGTTTGGAATCTTATATATATTCCGGATTTGAAATCGGCAGTGTAATACAGGTAATAAAAGCTTACATAGAGGAAGGTCCATTAGAATCAGAACTTTATGCCTGTAAAGCCGCTTATTCTTCTTTTGGAAAAGATGGAGAGATTGCCAAAATCAATCAAATATTCTCCGCAATGAAATACCTGCCAGCTTCCCACAATATGTCTATAAAACTCGGCAAAAACCTCCTAAGGTTTGCCCATTTTACCTTAAAAATTCCAATACCAGATGAACCAAAACATATTCATTATCCCATTGCTTTTGGGTATGTTGGTAGATTTCTTGAAATAGATTTAAAAACTCTACTCACAACTTACGCTCATACTTCCGTTAAAGCTCTTATGAACGCGCTCTTAAGATGCTATCCCTTTTCCGTATATGATGCATGGGCTTTCACAATAGACATGAGTAATCAAATAGAAAGTGTTGTGAAAAAGAGCCTTAATTTAAAATCTTGGACAAAAATATATATAAATACACTCCTATGGGACTTATACATACACAAACACAAATTTCACGAAACAAGGTTGTTTGAAGGATAATAAAAACACAGGACTTCGTATAACGTATAAAAAAATTAAAAGTTGGCTGTTTTACACATTAATTCTTATGAAAATTACAAAATAAGAATCATAAGTTGGGTGAGAAATTAAGAAGAGGAAGGAACCTCTTGTAAAAGCCCCAATAGGGGCGGTATCATCATAATACCAAACCCTATGTCAGGAGGTTAAAGATAAAATTTCTCAAATTGTATCAAAAGGTGTTAACACAGGTAGAGGTCTTTTATAAGCTTACACATCCAAAAATCTAAAGAAGGCAGAAAGCTAAAAATCTCAGACCGACAAATCATAACACTTTTCATCCTCTCCTGCCATACACACTCGCCAGTCTTTACTACTGCCAAGCTCCTCATAGACTCAAACTTAAATTCCTACCACACACTCAGAAAAGAATCTACTCAAAACTCAGACAGCTCTTACTCTGGAAAGTTAAGACAGTCCTTGCTTTTAAACTATTGAGTGGCAAGAAAATAAAGCTGATAGTAGATGGCGCAATACTGCCAGTCACCATTGCAAGAAAGTGTTGCTTGAAGAACTTGACTATGGTGTGCTCGTGATGGCTTTGTGTGATAAAGATGGAGTTGTGTATGACATATAGTTTACCTATGGTAGCGTGCATGAGACAGGGGTTTATAGGTTGAAAAAGCAAAGAGTGTTTGGTTTAGGAATTTGATAGAAGTAGCCTAAGTTGCATTGGGATAGGTATACAAAGGCTTAGATGGTGTAAGGGTATGTGAAAGCAAGGAAGAAAAGTCTATGAGGCAAGTGGTGGAGGTATAAGCTGTGTGAAGAGTTTTATGCTGTAAGCAGGTGGCGTAAGGGTATAACTTTGCTTGCCTACCTTTATGGCCATTCTATTGCTTACAGCTTTTCAGGGGTGAATTGTGCTACGGTTAATTTTTCACCCGATGTATATCTAGAATATCATAACACATATGATAAAAGACAGGCACCACATTAGGCGAGGGACAAGAGTGGAACACAGAAATACTGTTTTGTCCAGTATAGACTAGTAAGACAATGTTACTTCACGAATAAAAGTTGGAAAAATTATAACGAGAAATTG
Organism: Aquificaceae bacterium; assembly: GCA_026414575.1. GTDB lineage: Bacteria > Aquificota > Aquificia > Aquificales > Aquificaceae > Pampinifervens. The sequence goes on from JAOAIS010000036.1 coordinate 11,027, forward strand.
GTAAGAAGAGGAGAAATGCTTGACGCACAGTCACAAAACAAGCAAGCAAAAAAAGTTAGGAAGACCATCCAAGTATCCAAGGCCACTCATCTTATTGATTCTCTTCTTTAAATATGTCTTTAGGCTACCATACAGAAAAGCAGAGGGCTTTGCAAAAGCTCTCTTCAGAGATATAGGTGTATATATCTAGACAAGTAAAAAGCATGTGAGAAAAGAAGGAAGGGCTGGACAAAGGTTCATGTTGCATTAGACATAAACAGTGGCAGGATATTAGATATGAAATGAACAGACAACGGGACATACGATAGCCAATGTGCTACAGAGTTTGCGGAGAACTCTATCAAGAAGTTTGAGGCTGGAGGTTGCGAGGTTACACGGAAGTGATAGCATATACAGACATAGACAGTCACGAGATATTCAGACACTTAGCAAAGAAAAGAATAAAGCCAGTAATAAAGGTTAGAAGGGATGTGGTGATAACGGGCAACAGGGTAAGGAATGAAGCGGTGATGGGAATCAGGAAAGGTATAAAGCAATGGAAAGAGAAGAATTAGTATGGCAAGCTATGGCATGTGGAGAGTTTTTCCTTCTAAGGGATGGTTTGGGGGCATGTAAACAGTGTGAGGCTCGAGAATACAATGAAGGGGCTAATGTTCAAGGTTATGATAAGGAGCATGTTTTTAAGCGGTGGTGTGGGTTTGGTTTATGGGGATGGTTAGTGAGATGGGGGTCTTCTGGGAGATGCTGGACCTATTATTGGACATAGCAGACAGACATCATCCAAAGGTATATATTATGAAATCATGCAACAACATCTTCCTAAAGTAAGGAGGAGTAATTAATGTCTGTAGATTTAGGATGCTACGAGTTTTTCTACAGGTCCATATCCTTGATGGACTACATTAAGAGCATGGCTTTCAAGAAGTCATCTGTAGATTTCTACCTCAAAAAATGTCTGATGGTGGTATACGAATATATGGGCTACGACGAACTAATCATATTTAAAAACGACTACAAAGAAAGGGATTACTACCAAGCAGTGCTTCATGTGCAAGAAGGAAAAATAAAAGACAGCTCCTTTACCATAAATATAAAAAAATATAGAAGCGTCACAAGCTTTAAAGGTGTCCAGATAATAAACCGGGAAGACAGAATATATAAATACTTCTTGGCATCTGGCGTGATAAGCGAAAGCCAAAAGACAAAGTTGTTCCTGAAATATTTCCACATTAACAAGGAACAAACATACATATTCCTACTACATTCCTACTCTAAGTTCGTCGAGATCCCCATAAATCTGGATAAAATGATATTAGACTCTGTATTTACTTTGATGGAGAGCTTTCTAAGAACTTACACAAACTTACAAAATGAAATAAATACATATAAAGAGGAAAATAGCAGAATCCTAAGTCTTGCCAAAAGCCTATACAAAGAGGATTTAGCCAACTACAATGAGGCCTTCCTTAAGAAAGTGGCGGATACAGATGTTGGCATTCTTATCGAGGGGGAGACAGGGACTGGCAAATCAACACTGGCTTACAAAATTCACAGCCTGAGCAGGAGAAAAAATGCGCCCTTTGTGGTTATAGACTGCAGCAACATACCAAAAGAACTTTTCGAAGTTGAACTGTTCGGATACGAGAAAGGAGCCTTTACAGGGGCTACATCCAGAAAAAAAGGCAAGCTCGAATTAGCCGATGGAGGCACAATCCTTTTCGATGAGATAGGAGATATTCCTGCTGATTTTCAGGTTAAACTACTCAGGTTGATTCAAGATAAAAAATTTTCAAGAGTTGGTGGGTTAGAAGAAATAGATTTGAATGCCAGATTCATATTCGCAACAAACAGAAACCTTGAAGAGCTAATCAAAATGGATAAGTTCAGGCAGGATCTCTTCTTTAGAATAAGCGTATTCAGAATAAAACTACCACCCTTTAGGGCAAGGTCAAGCACAGAAAAAAATAAATTAATTAATTCAATAATAGAAAAACTCTCAAAAAAGTACTCAAAATCTTTGAAACTGGATAAAGAGGCGATTAATATCATAGAGAAGTATAGCTGGCCAGGCAACATAAGAGAGCTTGAAAATGTATTAGAGTATGCGGCTGTTATGTCGGAAGATGGTTTAATCAAAGAGGAGAACCTACCTACTTGGCTCATAGAAAGGCTGGAAAGTAAACCATCCAATTCATACTATGTTGCACCCAACGCCACACAGGCTGCAATTCTAAAAGCAAATAGCTACTCAGACATAGTTAAAATAGAAATAGATACCATAATAAACGCACTTATGGAGGCAAAATTCAACATTACCAAGGCGGCCGCAAAGTTGGGAGTCTCTAGGCGTCAATTAGAGTACAGAATAAAAAAGTACAAAATCATGGATAAACTTAAGGAAATAACACTAAAGGAAAGCGCTACTAAGCTGTCTCCAGGGGATTTTTTCTAAACCCCTTCTATCTCTACCATCATCAACAATATGGCAAGCCTTGCTAATCATATCATTACCAATCTTCGAAAAACCCTTTATAAAACTGAACCCAGAAACGGTCCATCCCCAAGTAAGCACCCCACCATCAAATTCTTCTATGCCATCAGAATCAAGAATATTAAATGTCCATAAACCAGTCAAAATGTAATTATATTCTCCTATCACCGCCATGTTACCCTTCATCTTTGGCTCTATATGGAAACTCTCAAAGTATGCAGGCACATTACCATTGTTAACAATAAGCTGGGTAGTTATATTACTAAACATAAAATCTTCAAGACTTGCCACTCTCCCCATGCTAAATATCTCCATGTAGCCAAATTCACTGCCAGGACTCAAGTTAACTTCAATAGCCTGGTAGAAATTGCTTTTAGGGAAAGGTATAGTCAATCCGGGTAAGTATTCGAGTCTTGCATCCTTGTCCACATTTATGTTTATCAACTGCTGGGCGCTACTTTCACCTACGGATTTCATAATCTTGGTAGCCCCTTGATTTATTATCAGGACTTTACAGCCCTGACCCACTTCGATATTAAAACTTACGAAATCCCTTTCCGATAAGCCTGCCCCTATAGATACAATTTGTAATAGCAGGGTGTCCTTCAAGTAAAAGGGCTTAATAACCCTCATACAGCCAGTATAAAAACTCCTTAAAAGGCGAGTCTTGCCATCTATATGCTTAAACTCTAAACTAAGAATATGCTTGTAGGCCATCCCTTTATTCGAATAAAACCTCCTTTTTTATCCACTCCATAACAGGCATGATGGATGCCTCATCTTTAAGGCTTAAAAATACATACGGCCTATCACCTCTTTTTTCTTCTGTGTACTTCTTCATTCTATTCAAATCTGCACCTACATAGGGTGCCAAGTCTATCTTGTTAATAACCAGCAGGTCACTCCTTTCTATACCAGGCCCTCCCTTCTTAGGTATTTTTTCCCCTTCGGCGACATCTATAACATATATAACACTATCAACCAAAATGGGGCTGAAAGAAGCCGCAAGGTTATCACCTCCAGATTCTATGAATATTATGTCCAAGCTTTCAAACCTTTCCATTAGTTCCTGAACAGCTTCCAAGTTCATAGATGGGTCTTCTCTTATGGCAGTATGTGGACAGCCTCCAGTCCTTACACCGATTATTCTTGATGGGTCAAGAGCGCCTACGCGAATAAGATATTCCGCATCCTCGTTTATGTAGACATCGTTAGTAACAACCGCTACGGAATAATTAGCCCTCATGGCCTTACATAACCTTTCTATCAGGGTTGTCTTGCCAGAGCCCACGGGCCCACCCACTCCAATCTTTACTGGCTTCATGATACTGCCTCCATCAATAGCTGTATTCTATGTTATTAAAATCGTTAAACTCAACACCACTATACCAAACCATAAACTTAATCTACCTACATTCAGCTCTAAACTAAAACTATCCACACTTCAGAATCACTTTTGCTGATGAGGGACCTGCTTCCTCCTAACCATAGGAAAAGGTGCTCTAATAAAGCTAGCCATTGGGTTAGTCCATTCATCCACCCCAGAGGGCTTAAAACCATAGACCCACACCACAGATAAATCTTGTCCTTTAAAACACTCAAAACATTTGTCCAAAAACCAAACACCCTCTCACAAGACCCTACATTCGTGAGGATAGAGATGTAGGCTGTCTCCTGCCTACAAAAGCACGCTGACACAAAAACCAACAGCATTGCGATAAGACAACGACGACTCCTGAACGATCCCGGTTCTAACGGCTTTATTGTTATTAGCTCACCTGCCAACACATTCTATTTAATGCAAACTTTATACCAGCATATCCCCACATCAAACCGCTTATCTACACAATTTTTAAATTTGCGGATCAATCAGACAGAAGTATTTTTGTGCTCAATATTCGGTATTGGCAATGTAATTAACATTAATGTTAACAATAATAGCCATTTTATTCAGAACAACAGGCAAACAAGTACAAAGCCTATTAGATAATAGTTGTAAGCGTGTATTTACTTTTTCCTTTTTTATGAAAGAAGCCGACTAAAATACTTTTACTTATTTGCTTTTAGATTACCAACAATTACATAATTATTAAAATTCAGAAGACAAGAAGATATGCAAGCTTAAGTCGTATTATGATTGGGCGAGCCATTTTTAAATAGCATGTCGGATATGATTTTTTTGATACGCGTATGGCCGCTTGAAAATAAGTAATTAACATCAACTATCTCATCTTGTTTGCTCTTATACTGGTCGATTCTTATATCGGCAAGCACTCTACCAGGGTGACTATCAAGAACTATAACCCTATCACATAGGAAGGCTACCTCATCTAAATTATGAGAAACCACAATAAAAGTTGTATCAATCTCTTCATATAACTTTCTTAGTAAAATCCAACTCTTTATGGCAGTGAACATATCCAAGGCACTTGATGGTTCATCCAGCAAGAGAATCTTAGGATGAAGGGAAAGAGACCTACAAAGAGCCACTCTCTGCTTAAGTCCGCCCGACAACTCATGGGGATAGTTATTACATTTTTCGGTTAGTCCAAGTATTTCCATGTAATAAAGTGCCCTCTCATAAAGAGAGTAAGCGGTGGCTTTTTTCAGACCGGAATTGTCTATCGGGAAAAATACATTCTCCTTAACGGTAAGCCAGGGAAACAGCCTGTAATCCTGAAAAAGATAACCCACATACTGCGTTGGACCTTTTACTTTTTCTCCGTCTATCCTAATAAATCCAGCATCTGGAACTTCCAAGCCAGCTATTATCCTGAGTAGAGTGGACTTACCAGCGCCAGACTGCCCTATGATTCCAATAAATTCTTTGTTATAAGTTGATATATCTATCCTATCTAACACCAATCTTTCCTTATAGTACTTACTTACATTTATCACTTCAAGTCCACCCATGGTTTAACCCCTTCGGGTATACGGAAAAAGGTAAGGCTTTAACGCTCTAAATACTCCATCACTGAACAACCCTATCAGGCCTATTATGATTAGATAGGCGTATATAACATCCATCTGTAGAAATCTTTGGCTTTTCATAAGTCTATAGCCTAATCCCTCGTTGGCCGCCACCACCTCACCAATCAAGAGGTATGTCCAGGCCCAACCCAAGTTTATCCTATAAATCTCCCATAGGTTGGGCTTTATACCATCAAGTATTATGTTAATAAGTATTCTGTGCTTGTTCATACCTATGGATAAACCTACCTCTTTGTACTCCTTTGGAAAGTTTCTTATCTCACTCGAAACCATGGTGATTACCTGCACGAATACCCCCAAAAAGATTAAAAATATCTTCGATAACTCTCCTATCCCAAACCAAACCAACACGAGGGGTACAAAGGCTGGCACTGGTAAATATCTAAGAAAATCGTTTATGTAGTCTAAGGGCTTGTATAAAGTGTAATATCCAGCAAGAATTCCTAATGTTGTGCCTACCACTATTGCCAGTAGCCAACCGGCCATGACTCTAATAATGCTTACTTTAATATCCTCCCATGCATAGCCCTCCAATACAGAGTTATATAGAGCATCAAAAATTTGTAAAAGGGCAGGGAAAGCTAAGCTTTGTTGTGTTATAGTCAAAATATGCCAAACAAAAAGGAATGAACCTGCATATAAGGCAACCAAAAGGGTCTGCAAATAAAAATAGTGAAAACTACTTAGCCGCATTTTTAACTACCTTATCGTAAATGATGCTATCAAGATCCACTTCTTTTTTGATAAACTTAAACCTGATTAGATACTTGTTAACCCTCTCACCACTTACATATAAAGACAATGGGTCTTTCCTGTTTTCTTTGCCTAAGCTAACAAGGTTCTCTTTCTGTCCAAAAAACTTTATACCGCCTAACATCTTCAAAACTTCTGCCTTTTTGATTCCCAAGACCTTTCCTATTATTTCAGAGGATTCGCCAGGGTTCTTCTGTATGAAGTTTGTAACCTTAAACCACGCGCGCACCAACTTTATGTACTCACCCTCTTTATCCTTCAAGCTTTGCTCTCTCACAACCAATAGGTCTGGTATGAGCCCCGGGGCCTCCTTGGAAGAGAATAGCACCCTTCCTCTTCCTGATTCGGCAACCCTGCTAACCCATGGCTCCCATAGCGCAGCGGCATCAACTTTACGCTCCATCAAGGCAACGCCAGCATCTTGAGTGGTCATGTTTATGATAGTTACATCCCTCTCCGACAAACCATTTACTTCAAGGGTATAAAGAAGAAAGAAGTGGGAGATAGAACCCACTTCTGCGGCTATCTTTTTACCTTTTAGAGCCCTCACACCATCTATTCCCATACCGCCCACCACAGCATCATTCCCCGCGGAATTGTCGTTAACCAGTATCACCTTAACTTTGACGCCCTTATCTACCATGGGTAATGTGTCGCTGAGTGTTTGGGAGTTTGCATCTATTTGCCCAGTGGCGAAGGCTGCAAGCGAGTCGCTGTAGGTATTGAACCAAACCAACTTTACATCCAGGCCTTCTTCTTTAAAGAATCCCTTTCCTTGGGCTATGTACCAAGCAACCCAGCCAGGCCAATCGCTTACACCCAACTTGATGGTTTTGTCCTTTCCTGAGGAACCTCCAATGAGCAAGAGAAAAAGCGTCAGAAAGGTAAGAATTGACCTCATGTTTTCCCTCCTTCTGGTTTAAGTTATTTGAGCTTATAATCCCTAAGGGGCTTTACTGGCTTACCCTCAGTCCAGCCAGCGCTCTTAATGGCTAAACCGCACATGACCTCTATCATTATTCTGCTGGCAAACAGAGAAGTTATGCCTCCATTGTATGAACTGGTATCACTCACATCGTATGTTGGGGCAACCTCCAAAATATCAAAACCAAAATTGCGGATGTCCATGTTCTTAGTTATGAGCCTTATTGCAGCTATGGCTTCGCGCGCAGTAAGGCCACCAGGTTCTGGCTCACCAGTGCCAGGGCATACGCTGGGGTCCATAACATCCACATCAAAAGTCAACCAGACCGCGTCTGTACCGTCCAAAGCCCTCTCCAATGCAACGTTGCATACCTCTTCTATGCCCAACTCCCACACATCGAAGGAAGTAAACCAATACATACCTACATCTCTCATCCACTCGTAAGTCTTCTTTTCGGGCCAGAACCCCCTTGGACCAATTAGGGTGTAATTTTCCCCTCTTAATATACCAAGGTCCCATATCCTCCTTATGTGCGCTCCGTGGTCGTACTCAAAACCACACAAACCTGTATCTGCGGTATCCGCATGACAATCAAAGTGTATCATGCCTATCTTCTTGTAGCCCCTCGCTTCGGCCCATCCTTTCACATTGGCAGCGGTAACCGAGTGGTCGCCACCGATTATGAATGGACAAGCGCCTGTCTTAGAAATTTGGTATACGGTTTTTTCGAAATTCTTGAGGGTTGATATGGTGTCCCCAGGCACAACGGGGGCGTCACCGTAGTCCACAACTAAAAATTCATCGAAGGGGTCCACACCAACCTCAATGTTAAAGTGGGAATAGGGAGGTGATGGAACGGTAGAGGCTGCTCTTACAGCTCTTGGACCGTAGCGAGCTCCAGGCCTTATGGTGGTTGCCATGTCCATAGGCTCTCCCACCACTACGATATCTGGCTTAAGTCTGTTAATCTCCTCCAAAGAGGACACATAGGGTAGTTTAAGAAATGTAGGAATGCCAGTAAAGATTGGCTCATTTACATCCTCAAACTTCTCGCCATAAAAAATTCTACCTTTGCCGGGCATGCTTGTTACCTCCTTTAAAAGATTTCACATTTTTGTTTTAAGCAAATATCATGCCAATACTCCTTGATACTTGTGTTTAAAGGTTTAGGAAAAAGCCGGGCATAAATACGCATAGGGTGAAGTGTTAACAATTTTGTCTATTTTCTACACATGGTCACCATAATGGGACTAAACCCCTGGAAAATCCCTATCCATATGCCCCTTATTGAATGAGCAAGATAGAACAACCTAAGAATAGCCTCGATACTCTTGGCCAAATTCCCTTTGGTTGACTTAAAATACATTCAAGATGTTAAGACTAATGTTTACAAAAATCAAATTGGACTGGCTTGGCAAAACTCAGAGGTTTACTGGTTCAATGTTTCGTTTTTATACTTTCTGACAGAACTAATGCTTTATGCTTTTAACACAATGATAAAACTATAGAAAAGGTGACCTATTTAAAACCTTTTACTAAAAGCCTTGAACGCTCTTTGAAAATACTCAATTCAATCTCGTATAGGGTTATGTATGGTAACAAGTTTTGTCCCATCAGGAAAAGTACCCTCTACTTGAATAGTGTGTAACATCTCTGGCACGCCCTCCATCACATCATCCCTTTTTAAGATTCTTGTTCCAAGATCCATAAGCTCGCTAACGGTTTTACCCTCTCTTATTCCCTCCAATATCTCGGCAGTTATAATGGCTACAGCCTCTGGATAGTTGAGCTTAAGACCCCTTTCCTTCCTGCTTTTGGCTAAATTGGCAGCCACATAAACCAATAGCTTCTCAACCTCTCTCGGTGTCAATCTCATAAATAAGCCTCCTGAATATTAATAAAAGGTATTTGCACGTTTTGTAATTCCTTAATTATTATCCTCTTATTGTGCGTACAAATTGAATAGTGCTCATAGCAAAATCGGTCTTCTTCCAAAAATTTACTAAGGTTTAGTATAAAACTTACCAAAAAAGTGCAATCACTATAGGCAATATATACATAATTAGCGCACTTACTTTTTACGATTCTATTATGGGTGCTTGAATTCTCTTTGGTTTTTATAGGTAATAGTACTGAATAAATGTTATATAAATGAACTATTGGTGAATCTTGAAACCAATATAAAACAAGAAATACCAAACTATAAAACCTCCGCCCATCAAGTGTACATCCAATTCCTGCCTGCATCCTCTTATATACCTCTATTTCCTCATAAAGCAAAAAATATGCCATGTTATCAGAACATGTTTAAGGTGTGTTGGCTGTTTAAAATGGCGAGAAATTGTTAACAAAAATGTTAGTATTGTGCACGACCAACACAATGCACGATAATCAATTTAAACAAATACTCAGTGACAGGATTTTGTTCCGCCTATTTATGATGAAATCAGAACTTTTCTACCACTTGGCAAGCCTTAAAGATAGTTACACCAAGGGGGGGTAGGATAAGCCTGAGAGAGTAGGGTCTTCCGTGGAAAGGCTCTCTTTCCGCAAGGAGGCCTCCAAGATTCCCCACATTGCTACCACCATAGAGTTCTGAGTCAGTGTTTAGAAGTTCCTTCCAAAAGCCACCACGGGGAACGCCAACCCGGTAATCCTGACGAGGTACAGGCGTAAAGTTGCACACTACAAGAATAAGCTCGCCTTCCGTAGATTTTCTGAGGTAGCTGATAATGCTCTTTTCCCAATCTCCAAAGTCCACCCACTCAAAGCCTTCCCACTCACAGTCAAGCTCATGAAGAGCCTTTTCCCTTCTGTAGAGCCAGTTGAGGTCTTTCACAAGCCTCCTTATGCCCTCGTGGGAAGGATAATGCAGAAGATGCCAGTCCAAGCTACTTTCGTGGTTCCACTCTCCCCACTGGGCAAGCTCGCCACCCATAAATAGAAGCTTTTTGCCGGGGTGCGTCCACATGTAAGCAAGAAGGGCTCTTAGGTTAGCAAACTTCTGCCAGTAATCCCCAGGCATCTTGGCTATCAAAGAACCCTTTCCATGAACCACCTCGTCGTGGGAAAGGGGTAGTATAAAGTTTTCGTAAAAGGCGTACCATATGCTGAAGGTGAGCTGATGATGGTGGTATTTTCTATATACGGGGTCTTTGGACATGTAGAAAAGGGTATCGTTCATCCAGCCCATGTTCCACTTAAATCCAAAACCAAGCCCACCAAGGTAGACTGGTCTGCTGACCATGGGAAAGGCGGTGGACTCTTCCGCCACCGTCTGAATACCCTCAAAATCTCCATAAAGGCACATGTTGAGCTTCTTGAGAAAATCCATAGCTTCAAGGTTTTCCTTTCCACCGTAGATGTTGGGCACCCACTCATGTCTTGAGTAGTCCAAATAGAGCATGCTGGCTACCGCATCCACCCTTATACCGTCTGCGTGAAACTTTTCGAGCCAAAAGTGGGCACTGCTAAGGAGAAAAGACCTTACCTCACCCTTTCCGTAGTCAAACACACAGCTTTTCCAGTCAGGGTGCCAGCCCTTTCGCCAGTCCGCGTACTCATAAAGGTGAGTTCCATCAAAGTAGACAAGTCCATGACCGTCTGTGGGAAAGTGGGAAGGCACCCAGTCAAGGATGACCCCTATACCTTCCCTGTGCAGGTAGTCCACAAGGTACATAAGGTCTTGGGGTGAGCCGTATCTGGAGGTAGGGGCGAAATATCCCGTTATCTGGTAGCCCCAGGAGCCATAGAAGGGGTGCTCCATAAGGGGCAAAAACTCCACATGGGTAAAGCCCATATCCTTAACATACTCCGCAAGCAGGGGGGCAAGCTCTCTGTAAGTAAGCCAGCGGTTGCCTTCCTCAGGCACCCTCCTCCAAGAGCCGATGTGCACCTCGTATATGCTTATGGGGGCCCTCCGATGGTTTAGGTCTTTCCTCTTTTCCATCCATTCCTTGTCCCCCCATTCGTAGCTTAGGTCCCAGACGATTGAGGCGGTCCCTGGAGGAACCTCATGGTAAAAACCAAAGGGGTCAGCCTTGTCCGTCCAATAGCCCCAGTGTGTGTACAGGTGGTATTTGTAGCGCTGGCCCTTTTGCACGCCTTCCACAAAGCCCTCCCATATACCTGAGCCGTCCTCCCTTCTCCTCAAGGGTAGAGAATGCTTGTCCCATCCGTTGAAATCGCCAAAGACAAAGACCTGCTCCGCATGGGGCGCCCAGAGGGCAAAGTAGGCACCTTCCTCAAAGAGATGACAACCCAGCCTTTCGTAAAGCCTGCAGTGAGAGCCCTCTCTAAAAAGGTAAACATCGTAATCGGTTATAAGGGAAAAGTCGTGGAGGACTCTCATGTAAATATGATAGCTTAATAGGGCTTCTTAAAAGTCCTTTCCCGTTTACCTTCTTATTTCAAAAACCTGAGGTATCATGAGGGCATAACCCTGCATTTGCCAGTGGATTATCTCCGTAATGGCGGACGGCACAAGCTCCACAAAGGGGTAAAAGTCCCTCTCCGAAAGGCCATATATCTGCTCCGCAGCAATCTTACAGACTTTAAACTTCACTCCGTACATGCTTAGGCTTTCTAACCTATCCACCATATCCGCAAAATCCTTCCTATTTTTGGCAACAAACACGGAAAGCTCTCTGCCATGAGAAACAACCACTATCTCCAAGTCTTCTGGGCTGAAGCTATAGGGAGGGTTTGTGAGAACATAAACCACATTGGATATCCAGCCGATTGCTGGCCTTAGCTTTTCAGGATGGTCCAAGAAAAGCTCGTAGACCACCTTGAAGGGCTTTTGGTAGGGCGTTTGAACCACCTTACCATGGTGCTGGGCAAGGAGTAAGGAAAAGAGAAGTAACAAGCCAGATAAGACTTTCATCTTTTGCCTCCTTGCTTATAATATTTACCTCCCAATGGTCAAAATCAAGCTTTGTGGCTTTACGAGAAGGGAAGACATACAAAAGGCAGTGGAGCTGGGCGCAGATTACATAGGTATCATCCTATACCCCAAAAGTCCAAGGTGCGTTAGTTGGGAAAGGGCAAAGGAGCTTGTAGAATTAAGCGGAAGTGTCAAAAGTGTAGCTGTTATGGTAAACCCAAGCCATCAAGAAGCGGAAAGGGCAATACAGATAGGCTTTGACCTACTTCAGCTCCACGGAGAGGAAGACTTTTACCTCGTAGAAAGCTTAGGTCCTGAAAAAATCATAAAAGGCTTTAGGACATGCCCTGGCCAGAAGCCCTCCCAAGAGTGGAAAAGGGTCTATGGCCTTTTGCTCGATGCTTGCTCTAACCTTTATGGTGGTAGCGGTCAAAAATCTGACTGGGAGATGGCAAAAAGTCTTGCGACAACGGGCTTTAGGGTTTTCCTTGCGGGTGGTCTAAAGCCAGAAAATGTGGCAGAGGCGATAAGAAAAGTAGAGCCCTATGCGGTGGACGCCTCCTCCGGCATAGAGAGCAGTCCAGGCATAAAGGACCATAAAAAGATGGAGGATTTTATAAATGCAGTTAAGAACGCATCTGGAGATGGACAACAGCCTTAGCGGTGAAGTGGTTGAGCTTTCTCGGGGCTATGCAAGGCTAAGGCTCAAGACGGACAAGAGGATGGTAGCGGACAGCACAGGCCTTGTGCATGGTGGTTTTATCTTTTCTTTGGCTGACTTCTGCGCTATGGCAACGGTAAACGAACCAACAGTAGTCCTTGCTCAAGCGAGCATGAGGTTCTTAAAGCCGGTGGCCTTAGGAGATGAGTTGGTCGCGGAAGGAAGCCTTACGAGGTCGGAGGGTAAAAAAAGATGGGTGCAAGTAGAGGTAAGAAGGGGGGAAGAAAAGATAGCAGAGGGGGAGTTCCTCTGCGTTGTACCCGAAAAACATGTGCTTTCTCAGTAAGAGTATACTCCCATCTGCCTTGCAAGCTCCTTGAGCCTCTCTATTCTTTTTTCGGTAGATGGGTGGGTGGAAAAGAGTTCCCATATGCCATGTCCGGACAGAGGATTTTCTATGAACAGATGGGCTGTTCCTTGGTTGACCTCTGTGGGTATTTGATGCACATAGTTATGAATCTTCTCCAGGGCACTTGCAAGGGCAAGAGGTTCACCACTTATCTTAGCACCCGCTTCATCAGCCATGTACTCCCTTGACCTAGATATGGCCATCTGTATGATGGTAGCTATGATGGGGGTTACTATAATCATGGCTATGCTGGCTATGAGGGAGAGTGGATTGTTGTTCTCTCCTTCTTTTGAATGTCCAAAGAGCAAAGCAAACTGTAACATGTTAACGAGGTAAGATATGGCACCAGCTATGGTGGCAGCCATGGTAGCTACCAGCACATCCCTGTTTTTGATGTGACCTATCTCGTGAGCAAGCACCCCCCTAAGCTCGCGCTCGTTCAGAAGGTGAAGTATGCCAGAGGTCACTGCCACCGCACCGTTAGACGGACCCCTTCCTGTAGCGAAGGCGTTTGGTTGTTCCATCGGTACGAGATAAACTTTGGGTTTTGGGATGTTTGCCCTTTGGGCAAGATCCTCCACCATCCTGTGGAGCCATGGAGCTTCCTCATAAGGTATCTCCCGAGCGCCGTACATGGCAAGCACTATTTTGTCGGAAAACCAGTAGGCTAAGAAGTTCATAATGCCCGCCAGAACAAGGGCTATGGTCATTCCAGTTTTGCCACCTATAAGGTTACCCACAAACAGAAAAAGGCCTGTCAAAATTCCAAGAAGCAGAACACTCCTTATGGCGTATCCCATGTTTTTTGTCCGTTTCCAGACCTCCAAAGGGTAAGGGTCTGGGCTGGGGTATTTGTATCCCGCCTCAGCAATATGCGGACTGCCCCAGCAGGCGGTATTTGTCCGCACATTGAACTATAAAGAAAAATATACACAAAGTCAGCCTCTGTCAACCCGTAGTAAGAATGTTTTAAATTCCCCCAAAGCAAGAAAGACAGGGCTTATAGTATAAATGCCACGAAAATCCCCAAGGAGAAGTTAATCAAAGGTATAAACTCCGATGGATTAGACTATGGTGTATGTTATAACTCAGGCGGGGCGAGGATTTACGAACTATTCTGTTGTCTAATATTATTTGGTTGTCTCATAAATCCTTAGCCCTGATTCATAAGAATCTTAGAATTCTTTATAATCCAGACTAAAATTCTTAAGTTGTTGAGTATTAAGCTTCGGAAGATATTGTTGGACACAGCAACTGTCATCGGATAGATGCTCCTTGACAAAAGCCTTGAATGAGAATAAAAAATGTTAAGCAACCTATAAGCAGGTTTTGAATACCGCTGTGCGAGGTTGGGGCTTCTTTCTTGATCACTTTCTGCCTAAAACTTTTTGAAATGCTTTTAAAAGCCAAGTTTATACGTGTTTTCCCACCTACGCTCAAAATAATTGCCACATGCTTATCAGATGATTTCAGACATTTTCTTCTTGGGTTGATTTTGACCAAGAGGGGTCTATATTTATAAACAAATATAGGACTATGACCGAAAGGGTAGAAGAGAAGCTAGATTTAGGTAGTTTTGATGAAAAGTTCTACGCTATAGTGGGAAGGGGGGATGAAAACCTAAAGTATTTTTCTCAAGTCTTTGATGTAAAGATATCCGCAAGGGGAACAGAAATACTCATAAGGGGTGAGGAGGATAGGGTAAGGCTCGTCTACGAGTTTCTTAAAGATATCATAAGGGAGTTAAGAAACAACATCCTTACTTCTCAGGAGGTCAGAGAACGGGCGAAAAATTATCTCCAACACAAAACCTTAGCGGAAGGTTTGAGAGAAGAGGTAATTCTTATAACCCACAGAAAGAAGGCAATAGTGCCCAAGACCCACACTCAGAGCATATATGTGGACGCCATAAGGAACAACGACATAGTTTTTGGCATAGGTCCTGCTGGCACGGGCAAAACTTACCTTGCCATGGCGATGGCTCTATCCCACATGAAAGCCAACAAGGTTAACAAGATAATACTCACAAGACCTGCGGTGGAAGCTGGAGAAAAGCTTGGCTTTCTGCCCGGTGGCATTGCGGAGAAGGTAGACCCTTACCTGAGGCCTCTTTACGATGCCCTGTACGACATGGTGGATTACGATAAAGCAGGTTACATGCTTGAAAGAAATGTGATAGAAATAGCACCCCTTGCCTTCATGAGGGGGAGAACCCTTAACGATGCCTTTATCATCCTCGATGAAGCCCAAAACTCCACCAAGGAGCAGATGAAAATGTTCCTCACGCGTATAGGCTTTGGCTCAAAGGTGGTTATAACCGGTGACATAACCCAGATAGACCTACCAAGAAGGGAGCAATCTGGTCTTGTGGAAGCCATAAAAGTGCTTCAGGGTGTTGAAGGCATAAGCTTTGTATGGTTTAAGGAAGAGGATGTGGTAAGGCATCCTATAGTGGCGAGGATAATAAAAGCCTATGAGGAATTTGAAAGCTCAAGGGAAGAACAGGGTCTTGGTAAGGAGAGAGAAGGGAAAGCTGAAAGTAAGCTGGCTAAGGAATATACTGAACAGGCTCCTTGAGGCGGAAGGGCTAAAAGGCGTAGAAATCAGCCTCTACCTTACCGACGACCATACCATAAAGAGGCTAAACAAAACATACAGGGGTAAAGATAAGCCAACGGATGTGCTTTCCTTTTTATTCAACGAGCATGTTGACCGCTACAGGTTTCTTGGTGAGATAGTCATATCAGTAGATACTGCAGAAAGACAGGCAAAGGAATTTGGACATAGCATGCAAGATGAAATAAAAAGGCTTCTGGTACATGGATTTGTGCACCTTCTTGGATACGACCACGAG
This sequence comes from Aquificaceae bacterium, assembly GCA_026414575.1. GTDB lineage: Bacteria > Aquificota > Aquificia > Aquificales > Aquificaceae > Pampinifervens. The sequence continues at coordinate 26,996 of JAOAIS010000036.1, forward strand.
CTTGGAAAAGAAGAGGAGAAGGTGTTCAAAGAAATAGAAGAAAGGCTCATGGGTCACCTATAATCTAATAAATGCCCAACTATGTGCTAATGCTGTCCTTTGTGGGCACACACTTTCATGGTTGGCAAATTCAGCCGGGTCTAAGGACGGTTCAGGGAGTTCTCAAAGAGTCCATAGAAAAGGTCTTACAACAGACAATAAAGTTAACGGGCTGTTGCAGAACTGACGCAGGTGTGCATGCCCTCGAATATGTGGCAAACTTTGAGACAGAGAAAAGCCTTGACCCAGAAATCCTTTTGAAGGCGCTTAATTCCTTGCTTCCTGAGGATGTAGGCATAAAGAAAATTTGGCTTGAAGAAGGTTTTAATGCGCGCTTTGGCGTGAAAGGTAAGGTATACCTTTACAGGATACTTAATAGCCACTCAAGAGACCCTTTCCTTGAACCCTTTTGCTGGAGAGTGCCTTACAGGCTTGACTTCGAGAAAATGCTATCCGCTTCAGAACTCTTCCTTGGGCCTCACAACTTTTTGGGCTTTGCTAAATTGGAGAAAGAGGACAAAAACACTTTCATTGAGGTGGAATGGGTAGAACTCAAAAAGGTGGATGAGCTTATCGAGTTCAGAATAAGGGCAAGGAGCTTTTTAAGATACATGGTGAGAAGGATAGTAGGGAGCCTGCTTTATGCAGGCCTTGGAAAGTTAAGCTTGGAAGAGCTAAAAGTCTATCTTGAAGGCAGGGGCAAATGCCCCTACACTGCCAAAGCAAAGGGACTTACCCTTGAGAGAGTTTTTCTTTAGGGACACTTGCCAGCGTCGTGGGGTGGGTTGTCCACTATGTCAAGGAAGGCTTCAAAGGGTCCCATGTTTTTCATGGCAACTCCCTTAGGTCCTTCAAACTTGAGTCTGTTGAGCATCATAGCCCTCATGGGACCGTATTCCTTCCTCCCCATCTCCAGCCATCTTTTTGTCTCTGCGTACATCAGAAAGTCATCTTTCCCTCTTTTGTCTCTTGCAGGTCCTCCATAGACGCACTGAGCTTTGCCACCCTCGTTCCTTATGGTAAGCTGTATCTGCTTTGCATCACCGCAGTCTTCCCTGTAAAGAAATAACCTTCTTTCAGGAACTGCTACCCAGCTCTCACTTTTACCAAGCTGTTCCGAAAGCTGTGGCGTCTTGTTCCAAGCATCGCAAAGAGCCTTGGCGTATTCACCATCCATCAGCACGGGGGCGGACATGGCCAAACCACTAAAAACCAAAAGAGCGGTATATATCCTTTTCATCCTTCAACCTCCCGCTTTGGGTTTATCCAATGTAAGGATACAACCACGCCCGTGAGTTTTCCATCAGAGTTGCTTATCTTAGAATAAAACATATAAATGTGTTTATATACTTATTTTACTATCTCCGTGCCTATGCCCTCTTGGGTAAAAACCTCAAGCAGTATGGAGTGATGGATTCTACCATCTATGATATGAACTTTGGCCACGCCCGACTCCAAGGCTTTTATGGCACTTTTCACCTTTGGAAGCATGCCTCCCTTTATAACACCACCTGCTATGAGCTCAAAGACTCTCTCCTTGTTGAGGGAAGATATGAGTCTACCACCTGCGTCTTTTACACCCTCTGTGTCTGTTAGGAATATGAGTTTTTCAGCGCGGAGAGCCATAGCCACCTCAGAAGCGACAACATCTGCGTTAATGTTGTAAGCTTCACCCCTTTCTCCTACTCCCACGGGCGCTATGACCGGTATATAACCCATCTCCATTAGCACCTGCAAAAGGCCTACATTTACGCCTTCCACCTCACCTACATATCCTATGTCCTCCTCTGGCACCTCAAGCCCTAGTTCTGTAAAGTAAGCCTTTTTGTCAAGCTTGCGTGCCCTTATGAGCTGTCCATCCCTCCCAGAAAGCCCTACTGCGTAAATGTTTTGCCCGCTATGAGTGTTTATGAGTGCTACTATGTCCTTGTTTATGTCGCCCGAGAGCACCATCTCTACCACGTGCATGGTCTCCTCGTCGGTTTTTCTCATACCGCCCACAAAGTGAGGCTTTATGCCAAACTTTTCAAGGGTTTGGCTTATCTGAGGTCCTCCGCCGTGAACCACCACCACCTTTATGCCCACATACCTCAAAAGCACCACATCCCTCGCAAAGCTTTCTCTGAGGCTTTCCTCTGTCATGGCAGAACCGCCGTATTTTATGACGAAGGTCTTTCCGTAAAACTCCCTTATGTATGGAAGGGCGGACTGAAGGATTCTTGCCTTTTCTATTAGCTGGTTCATCATGGTGAGTAATATTTTGCCACCTTTTGGAGGAGAGAGGCTTGTTCTTGTATAGCCTTGAAGCTTTCTTTGATTGGATAGTTGGCTATAAGTAGCTCGTCCCCTTCTCTTAGGTAGTTTCTTCCGTAGTTTGTCATTCCGTACTTTAGCCTCCATTCCACCATATAAAAGCCCTCGTCGAGATTTCTTATGTATTGGCTGTTGTCGTAGGTTGTCATAAGCTTGTTGGGACATTCCTTTACTAAACTGGCAAACCTCTCGTGGTCAAAGCCCGTATGCAGGCTACCCTTTCTACCGTATAGTTTAGAAGCTGTCGCTGAGTAGTAGGGTGGGTCAAGGAATATGAAAACCTCGTCGCCCGGCAATTTAAGAAGATGCTCGTAGTCTCCATGGTACAGCTCAATTCTTTGAAGCACCTTGCTTACAGCCCACAACCTTTCT
>JAOAIS010000037.1 GCA_026414575.1 Aquificaceae bacterium
TTCTTAGCTTTTTGTCTTATCGTGCTAGGGCTGTGGCTTGAGCATTTCTGGGTAAATGGGCATTTGTCCCACTCTTAGAAAGTCTTTGTGATAAGCTTTCCAGCTTGCTTTATCAGGTTATTTTAACCTGCGGGTTTGTATTGGAAAATTAAAGAGGGCTGTAGCGTTTTGGCAGTTGTCTATGTATCTACTATGTAAACTACTCTTATCAAACATGAAAGTGAAGATTTTAACAGCATGGTCTGAAAAGTAGTAAAGAGAGTATCTAAGAAAATGTTCTGCTTTTTATCTCTCCTGTTTATGCTTATGGGTTTGTCCGAGGATTCTGTGTCAATCTATGTTTTATCTCTTTCCAAACCGAACCTTTGTCCTTCGACCAAAGAGGAAAACTAAGCAAAGAAAAAACTCCATGTTCTGTAGCACATCAGCGCCCCTTCTAAACCCTCGCCGAGTTTAATGCTTTAACTTTATCCATTAAAATTTTAACCATGAGCCAGACCTTAGCGGAAAAGTTTTACTATCTTATGAAGCTGGGAAGGGAGTTTGAACTGAGATGCAAAGAAGAGTATCTTAAAGGGAATATATCTGGCTTTTTGCATCTTGCCGTAGGTGAAGAGGCGGTTCACGTGGGTGCGGTGGTAGGCTTTGGCAAGGGTGACCTTTTCTGTCCCTATAGGGAGCATGTGTTGGCCCTTGCTCGTGGCATAGATCCAAGACTCATAATGGCGGAGATGTTTGGCAAAGTGACAGGGGTCTCCAAGGGTAAGGGTGGTTCCATGCACCTTTACGAACCAAGGCTTGATTTTTATGGTGGAAACGCCATAGTGGCCGCGCATATTCCTCATGCGGTGGGCGCTGGCTATGCAAGAAAGCTCATGGGCGAAAAAGCAGGTGTTTTGTGCATTTTTGGCGATGGCGCCACCAACAACGGCACCTTCTTCGAATCCCTAAACATGGCTTCTCTGTGGGAAGTACCCGTTCTTTTCCTCTGCGAAAACAACCAGTATGCCATAGGAACTCACATAAGTAGGTCTTCCTACCTTAAGGACCTATACCTTAAAGCCAGGGACTACATGCCATCCCTTCAGGTAGACGGTATGGATGTCTTTGAGGTATACCAAGCGGTGATAAGGGCAAAGGAATATATAGAAGAATACGGAAAGCCTTACTTTATAGAGGCACTTACTTACAGGTTTGAGGGACATTCCATGGCGGACAAGGGAGATTATAGGTCTCCGAGGGAAATGGAAATGTTTAAGAAAAGGGATCCGCTCGAGCTTCTCATGAAAAAGTCCTTAAAAGAGGGATGGTTGACAAAGGAGCAAATAGTGCTCATAGACCAGAGGGTAGAAAGGCTAATAGATGAGTCTGTAGAATTCGCCAAAAACTCTCCAGAACCCTCTGAGGAAGAACTTTACTCTGACCTCTATTGCGGTGTTTGCTCCCATGTTATACCGTGAAGCCCTTAACCTTGCCCTTGACCATGCCATGGAGCACGACCAGAGAGTTGTGCTTCTTGGCGAAGATGTTGGTTTTTACGGCGGAAATTACAAGGTTACAGAAGGTCTTTATGCCAAGTATGGACAAAAGAGGGTAATAGACACGCCCATAGCCGAGAACTCCATAGTGGGCACTGCCATAGGGATGGCTATGATGGGGCTTCGCCCTGTGGCTGAGATTATGACCGCAAATTTTTCCATGCTGGCCATGGACCAAATTGTAAACCAGATACCAAAGCTCCGCTATATGAGTGGTGGAAAGGTTTTCTTGCCACTTGTGGTGCGGATGCCTCAGGGCGTGGCAAAACAGTTAGCAGCCCAACATTCCCAAAGTCTTGAACATCTATTTGCTTCCATACCTGGGCTTTATGTTTTCTGCGCCTCTGACGCCGTTAGCGCCTACCACGGACTTCTTCAGGCAATAAAGATGGACGATCCGGTCATCTTCTTAGAGCATGTTCTCCTCTACGGCATGGACTTTCCCTTTGAACCTATGGAAGGCTTTGACCCACTTAGAGCTAGGGTTCTCAAAAAGGGCAGGGATTTAACGGTTGTTTCCTACCTTAAGATAACCCAAGATGTTCTAAAAGTCGCTCAATGGCTCGAAGAAAGGGAACGCATCTCCTGCGAGGTAATAGATCTACTCTCCCTAAGACCTATAGACTTTGAGACCATTTATGAATCCGTAAAAAGGACAAAAAGGCTCGCAATCGTGCATGAAGCGCCAAAAACCCTCGGGCTGGGCGCCGAGGTCTCTGCAAGGATAAGCGAGGAGCTCTTTTACTTTTTGGATGCGCCACCTTTAAGAATTGCTGGCGAGGAGGTGCCCATACCCTACAACAGAAAACTGGAGCTCATGGCAATACCCACACCCGAGAGGATATACAACCAGATAGTTAATTGGGGAAAAAGACATGGATTATGAAATACTAATGCCACAGTTTTCTGATACCATGGAGGTGGGAAGGGTAGCCAGGTGGCTCAAGAAGGAAGGGGAATTTGTAGAAAAGGGTGATGTCATAGCGGAGATAGAGGCCGAGAAGGCTGTCATGGAGCTTCAGAGCTTTAAAAGAGGGATTCTCAAGAGGATAATGGTTGGTGAAGGACAGGAGGTGCCCGTAGGCAGACCCATAGCCCTCATAGAGCTTGGTGAAAAGATTGAGGAGGCCAAAAGACCACCAGAACCACCTATAGAAGAAAAAAGACCAAAGCCCTCAGAGGAGGAATTTCCGACAACTACGGCCCCAAGGCCACCTGAAAGTATAAAGCTACCCACGGGCTTTGCATCGCCTTATGCGAAAATGCTGGCAAGGGAGATGGGCCTTGAGCTTGAAGAACTTCAGAAGGAAGAAAGGCTTCCCTCTCCAGCCCACGCCAAAGATGTAGAAGAGCTTGCAAGGGCAAGATACTTTACACCTAAAGCCCTTGAACTCTTAAAAGACTATGAATTAAGCGAGGAAGACCTGATAAGAGCCTTCCCCGACCGCAAGATAGACGAAGATACGCTTATAGCTTATGTGGAGAGGGAGGGTATCCCAAGAAAGCTCCCTATATCTTTAGCCCAGAAAAATCTTATATCAAACCTTTCAAAAAGCTTTGTTCTCCCCCACTACCACATCTACGAGGTCTTTGACCTTTCCCAAATACCCTGGGACAAGGATATAACCCTTACCCACTGGCTAATAAAAATGGTTGGTGACGCAATGCAATATTTTGAAAGGCTGAGGGCGGTCTTTAAGGAAGGCCACTATCTAATTTATCCCCACTCCAATGTGGGTGTAGCCATGGCAGTAGGTGATGAACTTTACGCACCCGTAATAAAGGAGG
>JAOAIS010000043.1 GCA_026414575.1 Aquificaceae bacterium
CTTTGCACTAATCATGTCCGCCATAGGACAGCCAGATTCGGGGTTTGGATGCAAAACCTTTTTTGTCGGGTTTACGATTTTAGCGGTCTCGCACATAAAACGCACGCCACAAAAAACTATTATGTCCGCATCTGTCTGGGAAGCCTTGCGAGAAAGCTCAAGAGAATCACCTACAAAATCCGCAATGTCCTGCACTTCAGGTCTCTGGTAGTAGTGGGCTAAAAGAACTGCATTCTTTTCTCTTGCGAGCCTCTTTATTTCTTCCTGAAGTTCCTTTATGTCGTCCGTGCTAAGCTCCTGATCTCTTAAAAGCTCCACCTGTACCATGCTAAAAGAATATAGGCAACTTCTACCATAGAGTTATGAGTTAAGATATGCTTTTAGGATGGGTCATGTGCTCGTGCGCATATTTCTGAGGGAGGATGACAGTTTGGAGGGAAAACCTACCTACCGAAGGCTTCTTGAACTTTTAAAAGAGTATGGCGTTGGCGGTGCAACGGTGTTAAAGTCTGTGATGGGCTATGGGACCACTGGCAAATACCACTATGAAGGCATTGAGGTGCTGTCTTACAGCCTGCCAGTGCTGGTGGAGTTTGTGGAAGAAGAGAGCAAAGCCCTGTCTGTCCTTAGGGAAATAAGCTCAAAGATTAGTCTGGGTCTTGTGACCTGTGAGGAGGTTAAACTTTGGTCATCCTTGTAGCGGTGGCGGTAGGTGGTGCATTGGGGTCCCTGTTGAGGTTTCTGATTTCCAAGTATGTGCAAAGCAGGATTGGGATTGAATTTCCCTTGGGAACCCTCCTTGTAAACCTCAGCTCCGCCTTCTTAGTGGGGCTTTTCTTTGCTTACATGGTAGAAAAGCTTGATGTTTCGCCGGGCATCAGAGCTCTATTAATAACGGGGCTTTTGGGTGGCTACTCCACCTATTCCACTCTATTCTACGAAGCCTATTACCTTGCACTAAACGGTGAATGGCTCAAGCTCTTTCTCTACCTGCTCCTGAGCAACTTTCTGGGCATAGCTCTGGTTGCCTTAGGCTACGGTTTGGGTAAACTACTATGAGTATGGAGTATGAGGAAGCACTTCTTGTAAGGATGTTCTTTGGAGAAAATGACAGGCATGGGGATAAGCCCCTTTACAAACATGTGGTGGAATTGTGTAGAAAAAGGGGCATAGCGGGCGCTACAGTCTTCAGAGGTCTACTGGGATACGGAAAATCCTCCGTTATTCACAAAGTGGGACTTCTCGGCCTTTCTTCCGACCTTCCCATGCTTGTTGAGATAATAGACTGCGAGGAAAAGCTAAAACAGATACTGCCAGAACTTGCCGAACTTCTAAAAGGCGGTATTATTACCGTAGAAAGGGTAAAAGTCCTAAAGACTTAAAGAAAAAATTGTTAAAAACATAAACTTTATGCAAAATTCAAGGATTAGCCCCGCGCCGTAACAACACCAAAAAGTGCACACCTGCGAGCCTTTTAATTCTTATCTTGATGGACAAACTTTGACAAAAGCTCCCTTGTCCTTTAAACTCTACTTCCTATGGCGGATGTGCTTATAGTAGGAAGGCCCAATGTGGGCAAGTCTACCCTATTCAACAGGCTTGTAAAGAGGCGCACGAGCATCGTCCACGACATGCCAGGAGTAACTAGGGATGTGGTGGAAGGCGTGTGTTCTTGGCAAGGTAGGAGCTTCACGGTTGCGGACACGGGGGGAGTTTTAGAAAAGGGCGACCAGATGAGCGAGAGGGTAAAGAGGCAGGTCCAAAGGGCTTTGGGGAGCGCAAAGGCAATCATACTGCTGGTGGATGGTAGGGAAGGTTTGACCGCAGGAGACCAGTTTTTGGCAAAACTTCTTTATGCCTACAAGGACAGGGTTTTTCTGGTTGTTAACAAAGTAGAAAGCCAAAAGCTTGAGGAAAGAGCCTATGAATTCTACTCACTTGGCTTTGAAAGGGTTTTTTTTATATCCGCCCAGCATGGTAGGGGTATTGGCGAGCTTTTGGACAGCCTAATGGAATACATGCCCAATACTGAAGAAAGAAGCCTGGAGGGTATAAGGATAGCCTTTGTGGGAAGGCCAAACGTGGGCAAGTCTTCCCTTGTAAACGCCCTTTTAAAGGAAGAGAGGGTTATTGTATCTCCCATACCTGGCACCACAAGAGACGCAATTGAAGTGCCCTTTTCTTTTGAGAACATGGACTTTATATTGGTGGATACTGCAGGCATAAGGAGAAGGGGTAGGGTGGACTATGGGCTGGAGTTTTTCTCGGTGGGTAGGTCTATAAAAGCCATAGAACTTTCCCATATTTCTTGCCTTGTCCTTGACATCTCGGAAGGGGTGACAGACCAAGATAAAAGAATAGGCGGTCTTGTAGAAAGAAGGCACAAGGGTTGTATCCTTGTGGGCAACAAGGTGGACCTTGTAAAGGCTGGAAGGAAGGAGTTGGAAGCTTACATAAGGAGAGAGTTACATTTTCTGGATTATGCCCCGCTGGTGCTCACCTCTGCCCTAAAGGGTCAGGGGCTTGAAGAGCTACTAAAAGCCTGCAAGCTCGTGTGGCAGGATTATAACCTTCAGCACAAGACCTCCTTCATAAACAGAGCGCTGGAGAAGGTCATAAAAGAGAGACAGCCACCCTCCTACAGAAACAAGGAAATAAAGGTTTACTATGCCTTCCAAAAGGACACAGGACCGCCCACCTTCGTGGTTTTTACAAACGAGCCGAAGCTGTGGCGGAAGGACTATCTTAGGTTTTTTCAGAGAAGACTTAGAGAGCGCCTTGGTATAAAGTATTCTCCAATAAAGCTAATACTTGAGGGAAGAGAGGGAAAATGACGAGTCTTGTCTTAAAATTAAAAACCTATGATAGATAGCCTTTTTAAGAACCTTTGTCCCAACTGCGAAGGATACATAACCGCAGAAAGGCTAAACCTGGGCATTCCATGCGAAGCCTGCATGCCAGAGAAAAGAGATAGCTACTGTGAAAGTCTTGTAAGGGAGGGAAAGCTAAGCAAGGTCTGTAGCATGGAGAAAAAACTAAAGGATTGGGAAGCTTACTTTGAAACCCACATAAGGTCAAAACCTTGGAGTCTCCAGCTTGGGTGGGCAAAGAGGGTATTTTTGGGCAATTCCTTTGGTCTTTTGGCACCTACGGGAGTAGGCAAAACCTCCTTCGGCTTATCCATGGCAAGCTATCTGGCAAGGGAGGGTAGAAAATCCTACATAATCCTTCCCACAAAGGTGCTTGTGGACCTTGTGCTTAAAAGACTCAAGGCTTTTGGTCATGGAGATGAAGTTCTTTACTTTTCAGAAGATAGCCCAAAGCAGAAGGAAATAAAAAAGTCAAAGCTTCAGAGGGGTGAATTCCAAATACTGGTAAGCACCTCCATGTTCCTCTACAAGAATCAGGACACGATACCTAGGGACTTTTCCTTTATCTTTGTGGACGATGTGGACTCTTTCCTAAAAACAGCCAGAAATATAGACAAGCTCCTTTTCCTCTTGGGTTTTGAACAGGAAGACATAGACCAAGCTATGAAGCTCATAAGGCTAAAGGAAAAAAGAAACAAGGAAGAGGCGGACTGGGAAGGGTTGAGGGAGCTATCCGAAGAGATTAAAAAAGTCTCAGGAAAAAGGAGGGGCGTGCTTGTTGTCTCTTCCGCCACCTCAAATCCTCGCTCCAGCAGGATAAAGCTCTTTCGAGAACTTTTGGGTTTTGAAGTTGGCACCCCAACCTTCTATCTAAGGAATGTGCTGGACCTCTACGAAGATATAGGTGCAAGACCTCCGGAGGATTGGATAAGGCTTCTTGGTAAAGGCGGGCTTCTTTTTGTGCCCTCTGAAAGAAAAAAGGAATTTGTTGAGGAGGTGGTATCCTACCTGCAAGAAAAGGGCATAAGGGCTTGCTCCTATGAAAGGTTGGACGAGGAAATGCTAAAAAAATATGAAAAGGGAGAGGTAGAGGTGCTTGTGGGGATAGCATCCTACAGAAACCCCCTCGCAAGGGGCATAGACCTGCCCCATGTGATAAGGTACGCCCTTTTTTATGGAGTTCCTAAGATTGTAATATCCCTAAACTTTGAAGAAAACCTTTCCCACCTGCTGTGGGCCCTCATGTCCTTAAGAAGCCTGATAGCAAAAAGGCTCTCCCACAGGCTCAAGGAGGTAGACCGCTGGCTCGAAAGTCTGAGAAAGTATCAATACCTGAGCGAGGAATTTCTAAAGGACAAGCCAGAGCTTGTGGACAGGATAAGCAGGCTAAGAAGAGAAGTAAACGACTTCCTCAGCTCTGAGGAGCTCATCCAGCTTATGGAGTCCTCCGAGGAAATAACCCTAAGAAAAACAGAAGAGGGCTACCAAATGGTGGTTTCAGATGCCACGGGATATCTCCAAGCTAGCGGAAGAGTGTCACGCATGTTTGCAGGTGGCATAAGCAGAGGGCTAAGCCTTGTACTGGTAGAGGACAAAAAAGCCTTCAAGCATCTTCTTAAAAAGGTCAGGTGGTTCAACGAGGATATAAACTTCAAAAAACTTACAGATGTAAGCCTTGAGGAAGTGCTTAAGGACATAGACAGGGACAGAGAAAGGATAAAAGAGTTTCTTTCTGGTAAGGAAGTACCGGAAAATAGGGAAGTTCTTAAGCCAGTGTTGATAGTGGTAGAGTCTCCTAACAAGGCAAAAACCATAGCGAGCTTTTTTGGCAGGGCGGTAAGAAGAAGGGTTGGAGACCACGAGCTTATGGAGACATCCGCAGAAGACCGCTACATCATGATAACTGCAAGCCTTGGTCATGTGCTTGACCTCAACAAGGAAGAGGGGTTTCATGGCGTTCACATAAATGGCAAGCCCGTGCCCGTCTACGAGGTCATAGAAGGTAAAGAAAGGATTGTAGAAAGTCTAAGACGTATGGCTCTTGAAGCTCAGGAGGTGCTGATAGCTACGGACCCCGATACGGAGGGAGAAAAGATTGGCTGGGATGTGGCGGAGCTCCTCAGAGCTTACAATCCTAACATAAGGAGGATGGAGTTTCATGAGGTCACAAGGAAGGCGGTCATAAAAGCCTTGAAGGAGCAAAGGGACTTCAACATGAATCTGGTAAAAGCCCAGGTGTTAAGGAGGGTGGCAGACCGATGGGTCGGCTTTGAGTTTTCCAAGCTATTGCAGTCCGCCTTTGCCAAAAGCTGGCTTTCCGCAGGAAGGGTCCAAACGCCGGTGCTTGGCTGGATAATAGGGAGGGAAAAGGATTACCGCAAGAAGGTTTACAAGGTATCTTTCCCCATAGACTCAGATGGTAGGTTAAGGGCGGAATGGAGCTTTGAAGAGGAGAAAGAGGCAAAGGAGTTTTATGAAAACTTATCAGAGGTGGAGGTGGAACTCTTAGAAGAGAGGGAAGAGGTCAGAAACCCTCCTCCTCCCTTCAGCACGGATACCATGCTTAAGTCCGCAAGCGACGCCTACCGCTGGTCTTTGCCCAAGACCATGAACCTTGCCCAGAACCTCTTTGAGCTTGGCTACATTACCTACCACCGAACGGATTCCACGAGGGTGTCCGACTACGGCATAAATGTGGCGAGGGAATACATAAGGGAGGAGCTGGGCGAAGAATACTTCCAAGGGCGGAGCTGGGGAGAAGGGGGAGCCCACGAGGGCATAAGGCCCACAAGGTCTATGGACCCTGAAGAGTTGAGGGCTTTGGTGCTAAGCGGTCAGGTCAATGAACTCACGAGGGAGCATCTACTCCTTTATGAGCTTATATTTAAACGCTTCATGGCAAGCCAGATAAGGAGCGTGAGACTCAAAGTAATAAAGCTAAAGATAAAAGCCTTTGACAAGGAAAGGGAAATGGAAGTTCCCACCGAAGTCCTGCAGGACGGCTGGAACAAGCTCATTCCCTTGGAAACCTACAGGATAAGGACGGGAACTATAGATGTAAAGGACGGGCGAAGGTTCTCTACACAGCCAAAGGCTTATCTCTACACCCACGGAGAGCTAGTGCAAGATATGAAAAGAAAGGGTATCGGCAGACCCTCCACCTACGCCAGCATAGTGGAAAAGTTAATAGAAAGGGGCTATGTGATAGAAAACAAGGGATTTCTCATACCAACAAAGCTAGGCAAGGAGGTCTACAGCTACCTCGAAAAAAGGGAAGAGATAGGAGATTTTCTGAAGGAAGACTTCACACAAAAGCTTGAGGAGTTAATGGACAAAGTAGAGCTTGGAGAAGAGGACTATGCGGATATACTAACAGACCTCTACAGGGGTATAATAGAGGTGGACAAAAAGCTGGAGGTGACACAATGATATTGCATCCCCTCTTTGCCTATCCCACTATGATTTTAGCCTTCATAGTCTTCCCCTTATACATTATCGCCCTTCTTAAGCTAAAAAACCTTCTCAGGTTAGCCCTTTACGCAAACGGCCTTCTCATAATCTTTGCCCTGCTTGCGGTGGTCTTTGGCTTTGGCGTAGCCAACATACCGTTGGTTCAATCCAAAACGCCTCTCATATGGGGATTTCCCCACAAGTGGAACGGTATAATGCTCTTAATATTTTCTGCGTTTACCTTCATCCTCTTTTGGTTCAAAGGAGAAAGTGCAAGCAAAGGGCTTGTTATTATCCCCATTATTGGCCTTCTCATGACCCTTTTCCAGATTTTCACAGGATGGATGCTAAGGCTTGTCTTTTTCTCATAACGAGGCTTGAAAGATACTAAGAAGGGTATAGCTTTATATGCCATGCTTGAAAAGTATGAAATCTTAAGAGAATATGGAGGTCCCATAGACCTAAAAAGTTATGACTACAAACAACTTGAAAGGCTTGCGGAGGAGTTAAGGGATTATATCATAGAGGTAACCGCAAAAAATGGAGGCCATGTGGCACCCTGTCTTGGTGCAGTAGAGCTAACCCTTGCCCTTCTAAGGGTTTTTGAACCACCAAAGGATGTAATTGTCTGGGATATAGGTCACCAGGCCTATCCTTGGAAGATTCTAACGGACAGAAAGGAACTCTTTCCTACCATAAGGCAGTTTGGAGGAATATCGGGTTTTTTAAGGAGGGAGGAGAGTCCCTTTGATGCTTTTGGTGCAGGGCATAGTTCCACTTCTATATCCGCAGCCCTTGGTTTTAGAAAAGCTCTTGACCTTCTTCAGGATAAGGACACTTATGTGGTGGCTGTCATAGGTGATGGTGCCATGACCGCTGGCATGGCCTTTGAAGCCCTCAACAACGCAGGGCATATAAGACCTAACAGGTTCATAGTGGTTCTCAACGACAACGAAATGTCCATATCTCCCAACGTGGGAGCCATATCCACATACCTTAGCAAGATAATAAGCGGGCACTTCATTCAAGAAACAAGGCAGAGAGCAAAGAATCTTCTTGAACACCTTGGAAGCCCCGCACTCAGAGTTATGAAGCTAACCGAGGAATTTCTAAAAGGTCTTATATCGCCCGGTGTTATCTTTGAAGAGCTCGGGTTTAACTACATAGGTCCAGTGGATGGTCATGACCTGCCGGCTTTGGAAAAAACTTTGGAAAACATAAAGCACATAAAGGGTCCAGTGCTTTTACATGTTTACACAAAGAAGGGTAAGGGTTACAAGCCCGCAGAAAGCGACCCAGTTACGTGGCACGGTGTTGCACCTTACAAAAGGGAGTCTGGTGAGTTTATAAAAAAGCCGTCTCCTCCTAACTGGACCTCAGTCTTTGGAAAGGCGGTAGTTGAACTAGCTGAAGAAGATCCGAGCTTAGTGGTAATCACACCGGCCATGAAGGAAGGCTCCGGGCTTGTGGAGTTTAGCCAGAAGTTCCCAGAAAGGTTCTTTGATGTGGGCATTGCGGAACAGCACGCTTGCACCTTTGCTGGGGGTCTTGCAGCAGGTGGTCTAAAGCCAGTAGCCTGCTATTACTCTACCTTCCTCCAAAGAGCCTACGACCAAGTTATACATGACATTGCTCTTCAGAACCTGCATGTGGTCTTTGCTATAGACAGGGGTGGTCTTGTAGGTGATGACGGACCAACACATCACGGTGTTTTTGACCTTTCCTACCTTAGATGCATTCCAAACCTTGTGGTATCAGCACCAAAGGACGAGCAGGAGCTCAGGGACCTTCTTTACACAGCCTTACATCAGGACAAGCCCTTTGCCATTAGGTATCCAAGAGGTCCAGCCTACGGCGTGCCCACAGAAGGCTTTAGACTCATAAGGGTTGGAAGTTGGGAGGTACTCAGAGAGGGTAAAGACGGTCTTATACTGGCGGTTGGCTTTCCCGTCTATCAGGCACTTCAAGCCTCTGAAGAACTCTCAAAGGAAGGGCTGGATTTTTGCGTGGTGAATGCCAGGTTCGTAAAGCCTATGGATGAAGTGCTTCTTGAAGAACTTTCCAACAGGTACGATATCTTTGTAACAGTTGAAGATAATGCCATAGCGGGTGGTTTTGGCTCTGGGGTGCTCGAGTGGCTTGCCAAAAAGGGCTACAGCAAGAGGGTTTTAAACTTGGGCATTCCCGATACCTTTATAGAGCACGGCAATCAAAACCTTCTTAGAAGTCTTGTGGGTATTGACGCAAAAGGCATAAAGGAAAGAGTTATGGAATTCGTAAGGGGTGGAGTAATCATCTAAAACTGCATTCTTCAAAATGGTCTTTTATGCTTTGCACAATAGAGTTTAGCTCCTCCTCAGAATAGGATTGCCCCTTGGAAAGCTTGGGATCAAGAGTCTTGCCCGGTATGAACCTCTGCAGGTAGAACCTTTTAGCACCTTTGATGAGCTTGGCTATGCTAACTATATCCCCTTCTGTTAACTGCTCCTTCAATAACGTGGTCCTGAACTCATAATCCACGCCAGAAGACATGATGATTCTTATGCTCTCAAGGATTTTATCCACCTCCACATGCACACCGCATACTTGGCTGTACTTGTAAAGAGGTGCCTTAACATCCATAGCCACATAGTCCAAAAGACCCTTCTCCAAGAGCCTCTTTAGGACATCCGGCCTGCTTCCGTTAGTGTCAAGTTTTATAGGGTAGTTTAGAGCTTTTACAGATGCCATAAAGTCCTCAAGCCCCTGTTGAACTGTAGGCTCTCCACCCGTTATGACCACACCCTCCAAAAGCCCAACCCTATTATTAAGAAAGTCAAAGATTTCCTCAAGGGGCATGGTGTTGCCAAAGCGTTCTGGCAGGACAAGCTCCACGTTGTAGCAGTAGCCACAGCGAAAGTTGCAACCTTGGGTAAATATGACGCACGCAGGTCTTCCGGGAAAGTCTATGAGGGTAAACTCTTGAAGACCACCCACCTTAAACTTGCAAACAGGGTGCTTTTCTTCGAGGGAAAGTCCTGCCACCTTACTCATTTCATGAGAGCTCCATCAAAGGTCTTTCTCATCCTGAATTCCTCCCTTTTCCCCTCGTTCCACTGGCTCACAGGGCGTAGGTACCCCACCACTCTTGAATAGACTTCCGTTTCAGAACCACACAGAGGGCACAGCTCCCTCTCACCCGAAAGATAGCCGTGATTTGGACATACGCTAAAAGTGGGTGTAATGGTAAAGTAGGGCACCCTATACCTTTCACAAACCTTTTTTACAAAACTTCTCAGGGCATGGGGGTCTTCTATTCTCTCGCCCACAAAAAAGTGTATGACCGTACCACCCGTGTATTTTCTCTGAAGCTCTTCCTGATGCTCAAGCACGAGAAAGGGGTCATGAGTGTAGTTGACGGGAAGTTGGGTTGAGTTAGTGTAGAAGGGTTCTGCCCCTTTCTGGTAGGCTTCCTCGTTGGCTACCAGTATGGAAGGAAACATTTTCTTATCAAGCTTTGCCAGCCTGTAGGCGGCCGACTCGGCAGGGGTTGCCTCAAGATTGTAATTGTTTCCAGTTCTTCTCTGAAACTCTAATAGCTTTTCTCTCATGAAATCGAGAACCTTTAGGGCAAAGGCCCTACCCTTGGACTCGCCTATGGAGACACCAAGGAGGTTAAGGCACGCCTCGTTCATACCCACAAGACCTATGGTAGAAAAGTGGTTTTTCCAGTACTGACCAAACCTTCCCTTTACATCCTCCAAGTAAAACTTGGAATAGGGATAAAGTCCCCTTTCCGTCAAGTCTTCAAGCACTTCCCTCTTGATTTCAAGGCTTTCCATGGCGAGCTCCATCAACTCGGAGAGCCTCTGGAAAAAATCCTCCTCAGATTCAGAGAGATAGCCAAGCCTTGGCATGTTTATGGTCACTACGCCTATGGAACCCGTAAGAGGGTTTGCACCAAAGAAGCTACCGCCTTTTCTTTCAAGCCTGCTCACATCGAGCCTGAGTCTACAGCACATACTCCTTACATCCTCCGGTCTCATGTCGGAGTTAAGGAAGTTGGCAAAGTAGGGCACTCCGTACTTGGCGGTCATCTCCCAAAGGCCATCGTAAGCTGGGTTCTCCCAATCAAAGTCCTGGGTTATGTTGTAGGTGGGTATGGGAAAGGTAAAGACCCTTCCCCTTGCGTCTCCCTCCAGCATGACTTCAAAAAAGGCTTTGTTGAGCATATCCGCCTCTACCTGAAACTCACCGTAGACCAAATCCTTTATTTCACCACCTATTAGCACCGGTTGATCTCTGTACACGGGAGAAACCTTGAGGTCAAAGGTGAGGTTAGTAAAGGGTGCCTGAAAGCCTGTCCTTGTTGGCACGTTGAGGTTGTAGACAAACTCCTGAATTGCCTGTTTTACCTGACTGTAGGAGAGCTTGTCATACCTTATGAAAGGTGCCAGAAGGGTATCAAAATTGGAAAAGGCCTGAGCTCCCGCAGACTCACCCTGTAGTGTGTACAGGAAGTTTACCACCTGCCCTAAGGCGGAAGTAAAGTGTTTGGGTGGTTTACTCTCTATCTTGCCCGAGACGCCTCTAAAGCCTTTGAGAAGAAGGTCCCAAAGGTCCCATCCAACGCAGTAAACTCCCAAAACTTGAAGGTCATGGAGATGGAAGTCTCCCCTTACATGGGCTTCTTTTACCCTTTTGGGATAGATCCTACCCAGCCAGTAGCTCCTGCTTACTTGAGAGTTTATGTAAAAATTGAGCCCTTGTAAAGAGTAGGTCATGTTGCTGTTTTCCTTCACCTCCCAATCCTGAAGGTTTATGTATCTTTCCACAAGGTTTATCCTATCCCTCTCCAAGAACCAGTCCTGGTATAGGTCAAGAAGGTTCTTCTCTTTTAGGAATTCCCAAAAAACCTTATCCGAATCCATGTTTTCCATTCCTTTCAGAAAACTCTCAAACTCCTGCCTTATACCAAAATGCTCCAAAAAGGCTTTCATCCCATCCGTCATGGGTCTTAATATAGGCTTTAAAAGAAAAGAAGGTAAATGAGCACCGCTATAGCAATACACAAGGCGCAAGCTACCAAGAACCTTATGAACTTCCCAATCTTAAAGCCTCCTCCATGGCTGTATTCTTATCATAAAGCTTTGAGAGGTTTCCACTCCTTTTGGTTATCCAGTTACTTCTGTAAAGGTGCAGAGTCCTGTTTACCTCTTCAGCGGCTCCCCTTATAACTGTCGGCACCTTTTCTTCTTCAGGCAGGTTATCCAAAAGATTCTTTAGAAACTCTGTAGTGCCAAAAGCGCCCTTCAAAAACCTGTTAGCCTTGACCTCACCCATGAGACTGCTTATGGTGCCTTCCGCCTCGCCCATGAGGTCCATAGGCACCCTTACCTGAGCATGCTGGAATACGCCATCTTCAAAGGGTGAGAAAACGACAAGGTGCTCCAATTTCTCAAAAAACCTCTCCATCTTCTCAAGTCCCACATAATCCATTAGGTCTTCTCCAAACATTATTAGAGTCTTTGCCTTCTGTATAGATGCCACGGGGTCAGAGAGCCAATCTATGGGTATGTGCTTGATAAGCCCAAGGAAGTTACCATCATGAAGGAGCATAAGCCTAAAACCCTTTCTCTCACATAAGCTCTTTATGTAGGAGCCCCAGGCTTCTGCATTTTGCACGCCTATAGCGTTAAAGATTATCACCCCCTTACCCTTTAGATTTTCAATGTCTTCCCTTCCTATGACCGTCGGGTTTAGCTTAGAATCTCTCCGAAGAGTTCCCACCTTAAACACCTTGCCCTTAAGGTAGTAGGAAAGGACAGGTGCTGTAGAGGTTATGTCCTCACCTATAAGAAGGTAAAAGTCCGCCTGCTTAATATCCTCAAGACTTGGAGGCTCATATCTTCCATAGGCTCTAAGAAAGGGCAATAAATCAAAGCCTATTGCAGAGCTGACCATCACTCCGGTTCTTTTTATTACTTCCCTTAAGAGGTGGTAGTCCTCGTTGGTCATGTAGGAAGAGAGGAAAATAAGGGTTTCTTCTGGCTTGCTCCTTAGCACCATAGACAGGTAGTTGGCGGTGTTGCCCTTGGTCTCTTCCCTTCCAAAAATCTTTGGAACCCTCAACCTTTCGTGGTTTAGCACATCATAGCCAAAGAAGGCCTTTGCGCATATGTGGAGCTCGTCGGTGGGTTTTATCCTGTAAACGCTGTCCTTTGACTTCCAGTCACCAACACCATATTCAATCCGCACTTCGCATCCCACGGGGCATAGGTTGCACCTAGCTTGCCCACTTTTTAGCAGCCAGCTCCTTGTCCAGTATTTGAAAGGCTTTGAAATGATGGCACCAACAGGACAAACGTAAACACAGATACCACACATTTCGCAGGAGGAAGTGTCCATAGGTCTTATTGTAGGAACTATGTTGGCGTGGAGCCCCCTCTCTTCCACATACAGGGCGCGGGCTCCCACTACATCGTTGCAGGCTCTGGTGCATCTGTAACAAACCACGCACCTGTTGGAATAATACTCAAGAAAGTCGCTCTCCCAGTCCAGCTGATGCCTTTCTTTCTCAAGGGCGGACACAGGAACAATTTGCCTTTGAGGTCCAAAAAGGGCACCGTAGTTCTGGAGGTCGCACTCACCAGCCTTGTCGCATATGGGACAGTCTAAGGGGTGTCTGGTCATGAAAGCCTGCAGAAGATATTTTTGGTTTTCTACCACAAGGGGGTGTTTTGTGGATATAGACATGCCCTCCTCAGGATATACATTGCAGGAAGTCATAAGCCTTCCCGTCTTTTCGTTGTAGACTATACACATCCTACAGGCACCTATAACCTTGAGCCTTGGATGATAGCAAAAATAGGGCACATTGAAACCAAGCTCGAGGAGACTCTTAAGCAAAGGCTTTTCTCTTTCTACTTCATAATCTATACCATTGACAGAGATTTTTACTTTATCCATGCTTCACACCTCCAGAGGTAACTATGCTTATTTTTATATTAGACTCATACACGCCTATCTTACCTTTACCAATTCTTTTCAACATATCCTTTTGGCTTTCTTCTCCTTTTGTAAGCTTCGTCAATCCAGCGCTTACAGAAATTGGAAAGTTCACCTCTGTTTGTTCCATGCACCATAAAGGCCTTAATGCTGGGCGTTCACGAGATTTTATACCCTCCGCATTATCGATGCCTGTAAACAGGGGCCTAAAATCCTGCCCATGCCTTTGCCAAAGTTCAGGGCTTTTCTCGAGGGAACTTTCCACAAACCTTCCCCTGCATGAACTAGATAAGAGGTCTATACCGCCCAACACTAAAATCTTGATGTTTGTCATGTTTATCAAGCTTTCACAATATACACCATCCATAGGCATCTTACCATAGCTCCTTGTGTAGCTTTCGTATTCCACGCTCATTATATCTACATCTATAATGTCATCGTTCATGGAAAATCTAATTCCCCTATGGTAGAATGGCTCGTTGAAACCATACAGCTCCTGTAGCCTTTCATTCCTGAAACCTCACCAAGCATCTGATTGGGGTATTGTTTAAGGTAATAGCATTAAAATCCGCATCAATAATAATAGAGGGTGTGTAACTCTTCTGCTTTTCCTCCCTATTCTCAAAAGTTTCCACAGCATTTACTTTGTTTAACATCACAACCCCATCTTAACGGGTGTTCCTCTTTTCATAAGCTGTTCAACAGCTTCTATGGCTCTCTCAAAATCCATGACAACACCACCAAAACCCTTTGAAAACTTTTCTGCGTCCTCTTTACTGGTAAAAGCTATGGTTGAAGGAGAACAGCACGGCACAGCAGAAGAACCAACCACATACCAAGCGGAAAAACAGCTTAGAGGCCTGCAATTTATAAAGTCCCAGGTCATGCAGGATTCCATATCCTCGAGCTTTATGCCTTTGTATAGCAATAGGCCACAGTGGGCACAGCAAGCTTTTACCATCCTACCCCTTTTAAGTCTGTAAGTAAACTCCAGCCTCTTCTCTATGGGTTTTGTGCAGTAGGCGCAGGACAGCAGTCCCTCTTCCACAATGTCTCCCGCTTCTTCCCTAAGAAGTAGCTCCCCATGCTTTCTCACTATCCTGCCTTCCTTCTCAAGTTCCCTCACATCCCTGTATACAGTCATTAAAGAAACACCAAAGTGGTTAGCAAGAGATTTGACGTTCCTAAAACCTTGAGCTATAAGCTCAATGATTTGTTCCTTTCTGTCCATGTTAAAATTATAATCCCGAGGATGCAAAAACACCTAATATCAGTCATAAACCTTAATAAAGAGGATTTAAAGGAGCTCAAAACCCTCTATGAGGATTTTCGCAGGGGTAGAAGGGAAAACCTCGATGGGGACATTGCCCTTCTCTTCCTTGAGAGTTCTACAAGAACCCGCCTTTCCTTTGAAAAAGCCTGCAGACTCTTAGGCCTGAAAACCTACTACATTGGGAGGGGTGAAAGTTCCATGGAAAAGGGTGAAAGTTTTCTCGATACATTAAAAACTCTCAAAGCTTTGGGTTTTAAGGGTATAATCTTCAGAGTTCCCTTTGTTCTCTTTCCCTACGATAACTTATTGATAGATGGCATAAGCCTCATAAATGCCGGTGATGGCACCCATCAACATCCCACGCAGGCGTTGATTGACCTCTTTACAGCCATGGAAGTCTTTGGTTTTGTAGAGGGTCTAAGGGTAGTTTATGTGGGCGACATAGCCCACAGTAGAGTTTTTAGGTCGGGGGCCCACCTCTTTAAACTTTTTGGGGCAAGGATTGGAGTATGTGGACCAAAAACGCTGATACCCTCCGACCTTTCCCCCTTCGGTGTGGAGGAGGTCTTTAAATCGGTGGAAGAAGCTTTAGAATGGGCAGACCTGCCAATTTGGCTAAGGCTTCAGGAGGAGAGGTTTAAGGAAAATTACATACCAAGTAAAGAAAGTTACTTTATGCAATTTGGCCTTACCAAGGATAGGCACGAAAAGATAAGGGGCTACTTTATGCATCCAGGTCCAGCAAACCTTTATGTGGACATAGATGCGGAAGTGCTTTACTCGGAAAAATCTCTGGTGCTAAAACAGGTAGAAAACGGACTCTTTGTAAGAATGGCAGTGCTTTATTGGGTTCTTAGGGATGGGTAGGATACTTCTTGGTGTAAGCTCAAGCATAGCCATATACAAAGCTTGTGAGCTCGTCAGAGAACTCAGAAAAAGGGAGCATGAAGTCAGGGTGGTGCTCTCGCCTTTTTCAGAAAAGTTCATAAGCAGGCTAACCTTTGAAGCTCTATCGGGGAACAAAACCTTTGTGGACTGGGAGGATGACCCCCTCCTCCACATAAACTTGCCAAGATGGTCCGACCTCTTTATCATAGCACCCTGCAGTATAAACACCCTCTCAAAGGTGGCCCTTGGCATAGGCGATAACCTACTAACCACCTGCGCCCTCTCCCACAGGGGTACTCTCATGCTTGCACCCGCAGGAAACCCGGAGATGTACAAAAACCCAGCGATTCAAGAAAACCTACGCAGGCTCAGGGAAAGGGGAGTGCTGATAGTAGAGCCAGAAGAAGGGAAGCTCCTGTGTGAAGAAGAGGGGCAAGGGAGGCTTGCCTCCACAGAAAGGCTCTTGGACTGGGTGGAATACTCCCTTAGACCAAAGCCCCTTATGGGCAAAAGGGTTTTAATAACCGTTGGCGCTACAAGGGAATTTATAGATCGGGTAAGGTTTATATCTAACCTCTCCAGCGGGCTTATGGGCTTTTCGTTGGCAAGGGTCTTCAGATGGTATGGAGCAGATGTAAGGGTAGTAGCAGGCTTTACCACCTCGCAGGAACCACCAAACATTGAGATAATAAGGGTGGTCTCTACGCAGGAAATGCGGGAAAAAGTTATAGGGCTAAAAGACTGGGCGGATTTGGTAGTAATGAACTCTGCGGTTGCCGACTACAGGCCCGCAAAAACTTATTCTGGAAAGCTAAAGAAAGAGAAAAGACTTACCCTCGAACTTATAAAAAACCCAGACATCCTTGAAGAGCTCGGTAAGGAAAAGGGAAACAAAATTCTCGTGGGTTTTGCCCTTGAGGAAGAAGAAAAGCTCCTAAGCGGCGCTGAGAAAAAGCTCAAAGAGAAAAACTTAGACGCAGTGGTGGCAAACCCCCTTCAGAGCATGGGCTCCAATTTTTATAGAGGGAGGCTCATCTTCAAAGACGGACAACATTTTGAGATTGAGGAAGATGATAAGCTTAAAGCCGCGGAGCGCGTAGCGAGCTTTTTAATTGAAAAACTTTTTAAATACCCTCAAAAATACCGCTAACATCCACCTCAAAACCTTCAAGCACCTTTGAGCTTACCCTTCCCTTCTCCGTGGCGTAGGAAAAAAGCTCATAGCCTTTGTCTTTTAGCGTGTAGACCATTATGGTCTTCTCCGAGGGAAAGACCAGCCAGTATTCCTTTACACCTTGGGACTCGTATATTTTCATCTTATCCACCAAGTCCCTTTTTAAGGTGGAGGGTGAGACTACTTCTACCACTAAGTCTGGAATGCAGTA
>JAOAIS010000059.1 GCA_026414575.1 Aquificaceae bacterium
ACTTTGTTCAGAAGGGAATAATTTCTACCTGTTCTCCCGCCTTTAACTCTTTTACATTCTCGTAAACAACAAGATAACAGTTGGCGCATATATAGGAAGTAAGCATGTGAGACTGGGTTTTGGGTGAGTAGTCGCAGTAAAGCTTCCCATCCTCTTCCCAAAAACTTGCCCTGAGAAATTCCCGGCGTTCTGCATCCTTCCTTGAGAAGTCCTTAGTCAGCGTTGCCCTGTAGACCTTTGGCCTGCATTCCTCTATACCTTGCATTTTCATGAGGGCAGGCTTTACCAAAAGGTCAAAGGCCATGACACAGGAGACAGGGTTTCCGGGCAACCCAAAGATTAGAGTTCTACCTTTCTTTGCCATTAGCACTGGCTTAGCGGGTTTTATCCTGAGCTTGTGAAAGATAACTTCAAAGCCCATTTCCTTTACAACTTTCTGTACATAATCCTTTTCTCCCACAGAGACACCGCCAGTGGTTAGAAGCACATCGTACCTTTCTGCCTGCTCCAAAACTTTTTTGATTTCTTCTGGCCTATCCTTTACGATGCCAAGGTGCACAACCTCGCATCCCAACTCCAAGGCTTTGGCATATAGGGCATGGTTGTTAGAGCTTCTTATGTGAGATGGTTTCTCCAAGCTCTCGCCTATATCCCTAACCTCATCCCCGGTGGAAAGCACGGCTACCTTGGGCTTTTGGTAGACGCATACGGAAACCTTGTTAACATAGGCCATTATGCCTATCTCGTAGCCTCTTATGAGCGTTCCCCTCTTCAGTATTGGTTCACCTTCTTTTAGTTCCTCACCCCTTAGTCGTACATTGGCACCCATTTTCAAGGGCTTTTCCACCACGATGTAGTTATCTTCTTGTTTAGTGAATTCTAAGGGTACAACCGTGTCTGCACCCTCCGGAATTGGTGCGCCAGTGAATATCCTTACTGCAGTCCCGGCCTCTACTTTCACGCTTGACTCACCACCGGCGGAGACCTCTCCCACAAGTTTTAACCTTATGTTTTCTCCCTGTAGGTCTTCTGCTCTTACCGCATAACCATCCATGGCAGAGTTATCAAAAGGCGGCTTGTCAGAGTCTGACCTTATATCTTCTGCAAGAACTCGTCCAAAAGCCTGCCACAGAAGCACGCGCTCCAAGGGTAGAGCATGAGCGTTTTCAAGGACCATACTAAGGGCATCTTCGTAAGGCGTAAGGGCCATAGGCTATATTATAAGTCTTTGTAAAAGAAGGAAAGAAAAATTATGCTATACCCACAAGGCACATGGGCAAACTATTACTGCAGGTTGGATACTAAGCTGGTTTATAATTTTCCCATCATGCATGGATACTATGTGGTGCTGATAACCGTGCCAGTAGAAAAGGCTAAGGAATTGGCGGAACACATAATCAATAACAAGTTAGGTGCTTGCGTAAATATGGTGCCCGAAGTAGATTCCCTGTATTGGTGGAAAGGCAATGTGGAAAGGGATAAGGAAAGCCTTTTGGTGGTAAAGACTTCTGCAAGAAAGTTTAAAGATCTTTTAGAGGGTGTTAAGTCTGTACATCCCTACACGGTGCCCGAAATAATAGCCCTTCCCATAGTGGCGGGCAACGAAAACTACATTAATTGGATAGACGACTCCCTTGGATGAGTTCCCTCATAACTATCTAATGTTGAGGGTAATAGAATTTCTCTATGGTTTGCAAGCATCAGCACGATTTTTACTCTTATGAGGGTAGGACACATAGGGGTGTTTTGGTAGTCCTTTTCATAACTATTGCCACCATGCTCATAGAAATAACCGCTGGTTATCTATACAAATCTGTTGCCTTGATGGCGGACGGCATACACATGTCCACTCACGCCCTTGCCTTTGCCATAGCCTATACCGCCTATAGCCTTGCCAGAATATGGTCGAAGGGAGGAAGTTTCACCTTTGGCACTTGGAAGGTGGAAGTTTTGGGGGCTTATACCAGCGGTATGCTCTTGTTCTTCACATCCTTCTTGCTTTTGGAGGAGGTTATTTCAAAGCTTCTTTGGGGCGGTAAGGTAGAGTACGATCAAGCTCTTGCGGTTGCCTTAGTGGGTTTTTGTGTTAACCTTTTCAGCATTTATCTCCTTCACAACCAACACCATCATGAGGGCAAGGACCACCACGACCTCAACCTGCGTGGAGCCTTCCTGCATGTGTTGGCAGACCTTCTCACTTCTGTTTTTGCCATAGTTGGCCTTCTTGCAGGTAAGTTTTTTGGTCTTTGGTTTATGGACCCTATCATGGGTCTTCTGGGCTTTGTGCTCATCATCAAGTGGTCAATAGGTCTTATGAAGGAGAGCGCCTTTATACTCCTGGACAAGGAAGGCAAAAATCCTTTGCTGGAGCGCATCATCAAGGCTATTGAAGAGGATGGGAGGAGTAAGGTATACGACATTCATCTCCTGAGGGTGCATGATAGTAAATATGCCTGTATATTAGGCGTTGAAACTTTTGGCGATAAGGATTTAGATCATTACCAGAGATTAATATCTCAGTTTAGGGAAATAGCCCATGCGACCATAGAGCTCAAAAGCTGTTCTTGATGGGGTCAACAATTTGACATTTTTGTAAACAATTTTTCACAATATCCAAAAGCCCCCTCTTCCAAAAGATAGTAAAATTAACACCTATGCTAGTGCATGCTCACTGGCATGATGTTTGCATAAATAAAATCAGGAGGTTGGAAGATGAAAAAAGTGGAAGCCATAATCAAACCCTTTAAGCTGGACGAAGTTAAGGATGCCCTTGTGGAAATAGGCATAGGTGGCATGACGGTCACGGAGGTGCGCGGTTTTGGTCAGCAGAAGGGTCACACGGAGATATACAGAGGCACCGAGTATGTTATTGACTTTCTGCCCAAGGTAAAGATAGAGGTGGTGGTGCGGGATGAGGAAGTGGAAAAGGTGGTAGAAACTATAATGAAGACCGCACAGACGGGCAGAGTCGGTGATGGGAAGATATTCATCTTGCCGGTGGAAAATGTGGTCAGGATACGCACCGGCGAAAGAGGAGAGCAAGCCATATAAAACATGATAAAAGGAGGTCATACCATGCCAAAGTATTCACCAGCTGAGGTTTTGAGCCTCATCGAGCAGGAAGGGGTCCAGTATGTGGACCTTAGGTTTTCTGACCTTTTTGGTCAGTGGCAACACCTTACCATACCAGCTTACGAGCTTTCCATGGAAACCTTCGAGGGCGGTAGAGGCTTTGACGGCTCTTCCATAAGGGGTTGGCAGTCTATCCATGAGTCTGACATGCTTGCCTTCCCTGACTCTACTACCGCCTTCATAGACCCCTTCATGGAGCCAAAAACTCTTGTTATGATATGCGACATATACGACCCCATAACTAGGGAAAGGTATGGAAGGGACACACGATACATAGCTCAGAAGGCAGAAAAATACCTTAAGCAGACGGGCATAGGGGACACCGCCTACTATGGACCAGAGGCTGAGTTTTTCATCTTTGACTCTGTGGAATTTGGAACTTCAGCGAACTACGCCTTTTGGAGGGTAGACTCGGAGGAAGGTTGGTGGAGTAGGGAGATAGCCTCCTCTGGCTACAAAATACCCAACAAGAGAGGATACTTCCCAGTACCGCCTCTGGACAAGGTCCACCACCTTAGGAATGAAATGGTCAGCATCATGTCCCAACTTGGTATTGTGGTAGAACTGCATCATCATGAGGTGGCAACCGCAGGACAGGGGGAGATAGACATTCGTTATGACTCTTTGGTTAATCAGGCAGACAAGCTCTTTATTTACAAGTATGTGGTTAGAATGGTAGCCCACAAGTACGGCAAGTTTGCCACCTTCATGCCAAAGGTTTTACCCAACGACAACGGCTCTGGTATGCATACCCACTTTTCCATATGGAAGGATGGTCAGAATTTATTTGCTGGCTCCGAGTACGCCGGTGTTTCTGAGGCTTGTCTGTATGCCATTGGAGGAGTTCTCAAGCATGGACCAGCTCTTACCGCCTTTACCAACCCAACCCTCAACTCTTATCACAGGCTTGTCCCTGGTTTTGAGGCGCCCGTAAGGCTTGCCTACTCGGCGAGAAACCGCTCCGCCTCCATACGCATACCCACCTATTCCCCCTCCCCAAAGGCAAAAAGGATAGAGATACGCTTCCCAGATCCCACCTGCAACCCCTACCTTGCCTTCTCAGCCATACTCATGGCAGCAATAGACGGAATAGAGAACCGCATACACCCCGGAGAACCCTTCGACAAGGACATATACTCACTACCTCCTGAGGAGCTCAAGGGTATTCCACAACTCCCGGGGTCTCTCGAGGAGTCTCTTAAAGCTTTAGAAAACGACTACGAGTTTCTCCTAAAGGGAGGCGTCTTTACCGAGGAGCTTATAGAACTCTGGATAGAGACTAAGAGGAAGGAGATAGACGAGATAAGGTTTATACCCCATCCGAAGGAGTTTGAACTCTATTTTGATATTTAACTAAAAAAACGCCCCGCCCCTAGTGGGTAGGGGCAAAGGAGGATAGACGATGCGTCGCGTAAGCACCATTATACCACTGTTTTTGTTCGGTTTTTCCTTCGCACAGGAGCAAGCCCCCAAGCTGGATACGGGTGATACCGCATGGCTACTCGTGTCCTCAGCCCTTGTCATGCTCATGACCCTTCCGGGCCTTGCCCTCTTTTACGGTGGAATGGCAAAGAAAAAGGATGCCCTCAACACGATTGCCATGTCCTTTGTGGCCTACTGTATAGCCTCTGTGGTGTGGATAGTCTACGGTTATACCCTTGCCTTCGGACAGGATATGGGTGGTATTATAGGAAGTCCTTCAAAACTTTTCCTTCAGGGTGTTGGCATCAATAGCCTCCAAGGGACAATACCCGAGCTACTCTTTGCCATGTTCCAACTTACCTTTGCCGCCATAACGGTAGCCCTTGCCAGCGGTTCCTTTGTGGAGAGGCTAAAGTTCTCCGCTTGGGTCATTTTTGTATTATTGTGGGTTAGCCTCGTTTATGTGCCTGTTGCCCACTGGGTCTGGGGAGGTGGCTTTTTGGCAAAGGATGGCGCCCTTGACTTTGCTGGTGGGACAGTTGTCCACATAAACGCTGGCATCGCAGGTTTAGTGGGTGCCCTCATACTGGGAAGAAGGAAGGAGGCGGTCCTCTTGCCTAACAACCTTCCCTTGGTGGTTCTTGGTGCGGGGCTCTTGTGGTTTGGGTGGTTTGGTTTTAACGCAGGCTCTGCGCTGGGCGCCAATGCCTTAGCTTCTGTTGCTATGCTCAACACCAATGTGGCTACTGCGGTGGCAGCCCTGGGTTGGATGTTTGCGGAATGGCTTCACAGAGGAAGGCCCACCGTGCTAGGTCTTGCTTCTGGAGTTATAGCTGGGCTTGTTGCCATAACGCCAGCCGCGGGCTTTGTGAATGTTGTGGGTGCTCTGGTGATAGGAGTTATTGCAGGAGTTGTGTGCTACTTTATGGTGGCAGAAGTTAAACAAAAGCTTGGTTACGATGATGTTCTTGATGTCTTTGGTATACATGGCGTGGCGGGTATAATTGGTGCTGTTTTGACTGGCCTTTTTGCAGACCCATCCATAAACTCTGCGGGAAAAGGACTTCTCTATGGTAACCCTGCACAGCTGGTTGTGCAGATAAAGGCAGTCATAGTGACCATAGTTTACAGCGGTGTGTTAACTGCGGTCATACTCTTCGTGGCCAAAACTCTTACAGGGCTTAAGGTGAACGGAGAGGAAGAGATTATGGGACTTGACAAGTCTCAACATGGCGAGAGTGCTTACAACATTTCTTAAGGAGGTATAAACCATGAGAAAGGTTCTTATTATCACCGCCCTTCTTGGAAGCTTCGGAGGTGCAAAAGCCCTCGAGCTCAAGACAGATTTTCTGGGCAAGCTCAACATAGCTGGAGCCCTAACCCTTTATGGCATTCACACGAGCAACAAAGTTAATACCGATAAAAAGACGAGGTATGATGTGGGTTCTGCCATAATAAATATTTCAAAACCAGCAGAGCCCTTCGGCTTTACCTTTATAGGTGGTGCCTATGCAACGCCCGTGGTAGGTGTGGGCATAGTTAAAACCTCGGATTACACCGACCTTTTCAGCGCACTTCCCATAGCCTACCTTGAGTTTGCACCTGTTAAGGGG
>JAOAIS010000034.1 GCA_026414575.1 Aquificaceae bacterium
CCCAAGCTCCTCCTGCAAAGACTTTTTTATCAACTCAAGTTTTTCGGGCTCTATCAAACACTCGCCCACACCTAAAGAAAAAACTATCATGGTTTTATTATAATCCTGCGGTGCTTCCACAGATAAAAGGTTTATGCCAGCTTACGCGTATAATATAAACATGCGAAATTACGCAGAGACGCTAAACCTTCCAAAGACGGACTTTCCCATGAAGGCAAACCTGCCTGAGAGAGAGCCCCAGATACTCAAAAGGTGGCAGGGTCTTTATCAAAAGCTCAGGAAGATAAACAGAGGAAAGCCCGTATTTGTGCTTCACGATGGACCACCCTATGCCAACGGACACATACACATAGGCCACGCCCTCAACAAGGTTCTGAAGGACATTATAGTTAAATACAGGCTTCTTGCGGGCTACGATGTAGACTTCGTGCCCGGTTGGGACTGTCACGGTCTTCCTATAGAACAGCAAGTAGAAAAGGAGCTAAAGGAGAAAAAGCTCTCAAAGGAAGCCCTTGGTAAGGTGCAGTTCAGGAAGCTTTGCAGGGAGTATGCCCAAAAGTTCGTGGAGGTTCAGAAAGAGGAGTTTGTTCGTCTTGGCGTGCTTGCGGACTGGGAAAACCCTTATGTAACTATGGACCCTTCCTATCAGGCTCAGGAGATAAGAGAGTTGGGGAGGGTTTTTGAGAGGGGTCTGATAGTAAGGAGCAAAAAGCCCGTCTACTGGTGCATCTACGACAAAACCGCAGAGGCGGAGGCGGAGGTGGAATACTACGAAAAGGAAGACCCGAGCGTATACGTGAAGTTTCCGCTTAAGGGCTATAAAAAACCCCCCCTCCTCGTGTGGACCCCCCCCCCATGGACACTTCCCGCCAATATGGGCGTTATGGTGGGCGAAGAATACGAGTATATCTTCTACAGGGTGGGTGAAGAGACCTATGTGGTGGCAAAGGAGCTTCTTGAGAGTCTTAAGTCAATTTTTGGCTCTGAGGGTGAGGTTCTTAAGGTGGTTAAAGGGAGAGAGCTTGTAGGTCTTGAATATCTCTCGCCCTACGGAGGTGTGAGCAAGGTCTATCCTTCAGAGTTTGTGGAACTTTCCACGGGAACGGGTTTGGTGCACATGGCACCGGGTCACGGACGGGAGGACTATACAGTAGGTCTAAGATACGGCCTTGAACCCTTCGCGCCTTTGGACGACGAGGGAAGGTTCACGGAAGAAGCACCGGAGTTTATCAGGTATAAAAGGGTCTTTGAAGCCAACCCTCTGATAGTGGAGGACCTGAGGAAAAGGGGGCTACTCCTGTGGGAGGGTAAAATAAGGCACTCTTATCCCCACTGCTGGAGGTGCAAAAAACCAGTCATATTCAGGGCAACCCCCCAGTGGTTCATAAGCATGTCCGCAAAGGTGGAGGACAAAAGCCTTAGAGACAAAAGCCTTGAGGAAATAGAAAAGGTCCAGTGGATACCACCCTATGGAAAAAACCGTATCGCTTCCATGGTAGAAAACAGGCCCGACTGGTGCATATCCCGTCAGAGGTTCTGGGGCGTGCCCATAGCGGTATTTTATTGCAAAGCCTGCGGTCATGTTGTGGCAGACAAGGAAGTGTTTGAAAGGATTGCAAAACTTGTGGAGACCTCAAAAGAGGGCGCAGACCTATGGTTTGAAAAAACTCCAGAGGAGCTTCTTCCAGAAGGATACAAGTGCCCCTCCTGCGGTTCTGAAGAGTTTGCAAAGGAGGAGGACATACTGGATGTTTGGTTTGATTCTGGCTCTTCTCATGCACCCGTGCTGAGGAAAAGGAACATAGAAAAGGCAGACCTCTACCTTGAGGGCTCGGACCAACACAGGGGATGGTTTCAGGCATCCCTTCTTGAGTCGGTAGCCAGCTACGGAACCGCACCCTACAAGGCTGTGCTTACCCATGGCTTTACGGTGGACGAGCAGGGGCGCAAGATGTCCAAGTCCTTGGGCAATGTGGTCTCCCCCCAGGAAGTTATAAAGGAGCTTGGTGCCGACATCCTAAGGCTGTGGGTGGTCTCGGAGGACTACGCGGAGGATGTAAGGCTGGGTAAGAGCATAATCCAGAAGCTGGTGGAAGACTACAAGAAGATAAGAAACACCATAAGGTTTTTGTTGGGAAACCTCTACGACTTTAGGATGGAAAACTCACTGCAATACGAAGAGCTCCATCACTTTGACCGCTGGATGCTTTCTTATCTTCAAAGGCTCCTTCAAGAGGTCCACAAGCATTACAAAAACTATGCCTTCCACAGGGTCTATCACCTTGTGAGAAACTTCTGCTCCGTAGAGCTGTCAAGCCTGTATCTGGATGTGTTAAAGGACAGGCTTTATGTATATGCTCCCAACAGCTGGGAGAGAAGGTCAGCTCAAACTGTTCTCTACAGACTTGCGGAAACTCTTATCACCTCCATTGCACCCTTTCTTAGTTTTACCGCAGAGGAAGCCTGGGAATACATGCGCCTTATAAACCCTGAGCTTCCAGAGAATGTCTTTATGCACCAAATACCAAAGCCCGAGGAAAGGCTAATAGATAATGCCCTTCTGGAGGACTATAGGTTTCTACTTAACCTAAGGGATGTGGTGATGAAGGCTCTTGAAATAGCCAGAAAGGAAAAGTCCATAAACCATCCCTACGAAGCGCAGGTTTTTCTTTGGGGTGAAGTTCAAGGGGCAAGAAAGTATGAGGACTACCTTAAATACCTCTTTACCGTGAGCGGAGTTGAATTCGGGGAGGGTGGACAATACAGGCTGGAGGACGGAGGCTTGAAGGTAGGAATTTCCCGCGCCGGTGGCAGTAAGTGCCCCAGATGCTGGCTTTATTATGAAAAAGAGGAATTTGAAGGAGAGATATGCAAAAGATGTGCAGGTGTGCTTCAGGAGGTATAAATTTAATAACTTGTGGAGGCTTTTATGGCTTTTAGGGTTTTGTTTGCCCTCCATACAAAACTTGGCGCCTCAACCGCCCCTATCCAAAGAAAAGAAAAAAACATAATGGGCGCTGGGACAAGTCAGAACTCAAACAATCCTTTTACAGGGGTTACAAAAACACAACCCTTGAGAAAAATATATCCATGTAGGAGGCAATCATGTTAGAACAGAGCATACCACTTTTGGAGCTTCTCAAAGAAGAAAAGGGACCCATCCTTCTGGCAAGCCACGAAAACCCAGATGCGGACACCCTTGGGAGCGCTTTAGCTCTTTGCATGTTTTTGAAAAAAAAGGGCAAAAAGGCCTTTGCGGGCTGTAAGGACAAGGTACCCCACTTCCTTGAATTCCTTCCGGGTGCGCAAGAGGTTATAAAACTTCCAGTGGATGAGGTGTTTAGTCTTGCCATAGTGGTAGATGCGAGCGGTTTTTATAGGGTAAACGCTGAGGTAAAGGCTTTCAGGAAGGCAAGGATAGACCACCACATAGGGGGCGATTTTTATGGAAATTATGACTACATAGACCCGGAGGCACCTTCCACAACAGCCCTTATTTACAAACTGCTCTGCGCCTGGGATAAATCCGCCATAGACGAAGGAATAGCGAACAACCTCTACGCAGGTCTTGCCACCGATACGGGCTTTTTTAGGTATTCCAACACAAACGCGGAGACCTTTCACATAGCCAAGGAGCTTGTGGAGCTTGGTGCAAAGCCCCACTGGACCTTTGTTAACTTTTCTGAGCGAGAAAGCATCAACAAGATGAAGCTCATATCCAGAGTGCTTGACACACTTACCCTTCATGAGGATGGGCTTGTGGCCGGTATAAGCATCTTTGACCGCTTTTTCAAAGAAACGGGGTGCGAATACGCAGATAGCGAGGGGCTCGTGAACTATCCGAGGTCTCTCGAGGGTGTGGAGGTGGCTTACGCCATCATAGAAAAACCGGAAGAGTCCCTGTGGAAAGTTTCCCTAAGGTCAAAGGGAAAGGTGGATGTAGCAAAGATAGCAGAAGCCTTGGGAGGTGGCGGACACAAGTATGCCTCGGGGTGTAAGATAGGGGCAAAGAGCTACCAGCAGGCTATGGAAACCCTGCTCAATGCCATAAGAGATGGACTTTACAGGGAGGGCTTAGTAAAGCATGCTGTAAGCCAGACTACCTAAATGCTCTCTTAGCGCCTTGTAGCTATCGTTTAGCACGCTCATGCGCGGAATAAAGCTGTAAAGGTTATATCTTTTGTCCCGCTTAAAGTCCGTAGGATAGGGGACCACATCCAAACCGGCCTTTTTGAAAGTTTCCACAGCCCTCGGCATATGGTAGGCTGAAGTGACAAGGGCTACCCTCTTAAAAGACCTTTCCCTGCATATTTCTTTCACATACAGGGCGTTTTCGTAAGTATCTCTACTGCGAACTTCCGTAATGATGCTCTTTCTGTCCACTCCAAGCTCTTCAAGGACCTGCTTCATGACCTCTGCTTCTGGAAGATTGCCAAGGCTTGCGCCTCCCGAGAGTATGAGGGGTAAGCTGTACTTTCGGTGAAGGGTAAAGCCCGCAAAAAGTCTTTTCATAGAGTCCTCTTTTAGGATGCCCGTTTTGTAAGAGCCTCCACCAAGAACTACAACCGCGTCCACATCAATTCTTTGGGGTACAGGATAAGCTTCTTCCAAGGGTTTATAAAGGGCGTCCTTTATGGGTTCCACGGAGAGCATATAAAGACCTAAAGCACCTCCAAAGGCTAAAAAACTTATTTGTTTTCTCCTTGAAAGAATTGCTAAAAGTAGAAAAAGAATTATAAAAAAGGCAGGGGGGAGGAGTAAGAAACTGAGCAACTTTTTTACTACAAAACTCATCTTCTGCTTCTTACGCCTATAAGCACATTCTCCACACCATTCCTCTTGCCAGCATCCATCAAAGCAACCACGAATTTATGAGGCGCCTCCTCGTCTGCCTCCACCACCATGGTTTTAGGTGTCTTTTCCTTAAGGCTTTTCTCGATATCTTCCAAACTTGCCTCCTTGCCCGATAGCTCGTACCTGCCATCCTTAAGCACCTGGACTCTAAAAACCTCAAGGCTAAGCTTTTCGCCTTCCTTTGCAAAAGGCAATTTTACCGCCAAAAAGGTGATAGGAGACTGGAAGGCAAGCAGGGCAAGAAAGAGAAAGACCGCAAGAAGGGTGTCCACAAGGGGCACCACATCTATGTAAGCCCTCTCGTCGTAGCCGAGCCTTCTCCTCCTTCTCATGATATAACCCTTATGACCTCAAAAACTTCCTCCTCTAACCTATTTAGTATGCTGTTGCCCCATATCCTGAATAGCCAATAAGCCACCAAGGCTGGTATGGCAACCGCAAGACCCGTAGCGGCAGCTACAAGAGCTTCACTTATACCCTTTGAGAGCAAAGCCATAGCCTGCTCGGGGTTCGCCGTGGCAAAGGCGGAAAAGACCTTTATAAGCCCAGTTATGGTGCCAAAAAGACCTATGAGGGGTGCAACGCTGGCCACGGTGGAGAGTAGTGGCAGGTTCTTTTCCAGCTTAGGCACAAGGAGCGACAGCTCAAGGTCTATAGTTCTTAATAGGTCCTCCTTTGTGATTCTGCCCTTCCCGTAGCCCTCCAACATATCCTTGAGAACCCTACCCATGTGGGAGTTGTCGGTGGAGAGGAGTTTGACCGCCCCATCTATGTCCTTGCCGGCAAGAAGCAGTTTAAGGTCCTTAAAATGTTTGCTACTGTAGCCGAAGGACCTCATGTTGATAAGCCTTTCCACTATGATAGCCCACGAAAGGATGGAGAGAAAAAGAAGGGGATACATGGCAAGTCCACCCTTCTGCATGAGTTCAAACATGCTTTCCATGCTACCTCACCTCACACTTGGGTAATCCTTGTTTTAGTTTCTGGTATAGGCTCACATCCTCAGGGTTTGCCCGATTTATGTCCATCCTGTCCAGCAGACAGCTTGCGTCCTGTCTTGCACCCATCTCAAGGAGTATTTTAGAACCTTCCAAAACTGCAGAGTTGTAGTAGGGCTCGCCCCTGTAGTTAAGGGATACATCTGCCATGCTTTCCAGAGCCTTTCTTTTTTCTCCTTTCCTGAGCCATTCAAGTCCCTGCAGGTATATAGCCTGCCCCCTTAGACTTCTGTCAAGGCTCTTAGATAGGTACTCAAGCAGATAGGTCTCGCCAGTGTGCCTGTATAGGTCTATGAGATACCTTTCAAGCTCTTGGTCTCTATAGTCTGACCTTATGAGTTCTTGCGCAAGGGAGAGCGCAGAAGATGTGTCTTTTATACCCATGTATATGCTAATTGCCCTGACCTTGTCCTGATGGTTTCCTTCTGCAAGAAGGTCTGCAAGGCTCTTGGCATCTCCGAGAGAGGTATAAATCTTTATAAGCTCATCCCTTGCCCGCTTCCGCTCTTCCCCAACATCCGCTTCTCTATAAACCTTGTAAAGAAGCACAAGCCTCTTGGATGGGCTTTCTTCAAGTTCTGCCATTCTGAGTATAGCCTTGAACTTTAGGGGAGTGTCCAGTAGTTTTAGAAGCTGTTTTTCCGCCTCCCCTTTGTTACCCTTCCTTGCCTGCAGGCTGGCGTGTTGGTATATAAGCTCTGGCGGTGGGTTTGTCTCCTTTGCCATGTAGCTTTCCAAAAGTTTTTCCATCTCCTCGTCGCTTAGCTCCTTGCCCGCAAATTCCAAAAGGGCAATGGTGGCTTGCCTTGCCTCTTCGCTGTCAGGAAATCTTCTTAAAACTTCGTAGTAACTTTCCTTCGCCCTGCTCATGTTGCCCATGTTATAGTAGCTGTCGCCCGCCTTAAGCATTGCCCTTGCCTTTATGGGACTGTCTGGAGACACCTTCTCAAAGAAGGAGATGGCCCTTGAGTGATTACCCTCCAAGAAAAAGGAGAGACCAAGAAGGTAAAGCTCCTCGCCAGACCTTTCGGTCAGAAAGCTTCTTGCAAGCCCAGTCTCTCCAAGCATAAGGGCAGACCTTGCTTTAAGAAGGTTGGACCTACCATCTGTCCTTCCCTTAAGCAGGTTTATTGCATCCCCGTATCTTTTGAGGTTGTAGAGGGCTATAGCCTTGTAGTAGGGGTCTTCAAAAAAACCAAGGGCACCAAGCCAGTCGCCCTTTCTAAACCTCTCCCACCCCATATATTCCTTGTGGAGGTCAGGAAAGGTTTGGACGATATCAGATAGTGCTTCTGACATATCCTCTCCTGACCAGTAGAGGGCTTCGAGAAACCAAAGATAATCCTCCCTGTCCTTGCCCTTCTTTCCTCTTAGGAGCTGTGCTACCCTGCCGTAGTCTCCCATCTTCAAGGCCGAGTAAACTGCGTACCTTATATGCCCTGCCTCCATGAAATTGCGGAAAGCAAGGGTATAGTCTCCCGAGTTGTAGGCTATAACCCCTGCCTTTTCCAAGAAGCGTGTATCCTTGGTCAGCACATAGGTAAGTCTTGAAAGGTATATATCCTTCTCCGACAGTACAGCATAAAGTTCACCCGCAAGGGGCGGGTTTAGGGTCTCCAGTATGCTTGCATACCTCAGGGCCTGCTCTCCCCTGCCCTCCTTGTATTCTATGAGGGCAAGATAATAAAGGGCTATTTCCCTGTAAGGTTTACCAGGCAAGGAATATTGAGAAAACACCTGCCTAGCCTTCTGCACTTCACCCTTGAAGTAGGATATTATGCCCGACCTTAGGAGGGTGCTGTCCTTGTAAAGGTTATGCTCCTTGCCTTCGGAAAAATCCAAGACATATTGGCAATACTGGGAAAAGGTTGCGCCATCACACTGGGGTCTTGACCCTTTCCCATCCTTTAGGACTTTGACCGACTGCCAGAGAGGGTCTTGGTTTTCTGGAACAGAATTTCTGAGCATTAGATGAAGGGCGTAGTAAGCCTCACAAGCGGGCTTTTGATACATATGGGAAAGCCTGCAAGAGTTCCTAAAGAGGTCAAGAGACCTCTCCCTCTCACCCTTCTGGTAGGCAATAACACCAAGCACATACTCCGCCATGGGCTTGAAGGGTGAGCCTGGTACTACAAGGACCTTTCCGAATTCTTCCTGCGCAAGGTCATGGCGTCCCCGAAGGTAGTAATCAACGCCGAGCCTGTAAGAAAGAGCGTCCTTTGGCTCACCACAGCTCAAGCCACCCCCCTTCTCTACGGGCTTAATCTGGGCAAATTCCATAGTTCTTGGTGCCTCCAATAGGTAAGGAGAAAGGTCAAGCTCCCTCGCAGAAGCCAAGGGTAGATGATTAGGCGGGCTTAGCTTTGGCTTCTCTTCCTTAAGCCTTCCCGTGAGCTCAAGGCTTATGTCAAAATCCTTGCTTATTTGCTGGGCGTATGCAAAGAGTAAAAGTGCAAAGAAACTAAAGAGCCTTATGGGCTTCCACATAAAAATCCCCCAGCTGACATGTGATGTTTAGTCTCATTATAACATTTCGGTCCCTTTCCATATGAATCAGGGAGTAGCTGGCATTGTCACATCCGAAGGACCAGAATTTGGAAAGGTCTACCTTTAAAAGGGCGCAGTACATGGCCCTTATGGGTACCGTGTGAGAAACCACAGCCACCACCTGCCCCCAATGTTTTTCTCTTATGTCCTCTAAGAAATCCTTCACCCTTCCGAAGACCTCTTGGAGGCTCTCGCCTCCTTCAAAGTGTACACTATGAGGCTCTTCCAACCATTGTCTGAACTGCTCGGGAAACCTGCTTTGCACCTCATCCACCAGAAGCCCTGACCAAACACCGTGGTCTATCTCTATTAGCCTTTTTTCCGGCAAAACTTCAAGACCTTTGGCCCTTGCCACTTCAATGGCTGTCTGCATGGTTCTCTTCAGGGGTGAGGAGTAAATTACATCAATGGGAATGTCCCTAAAGTATTCGCCAAGCCTTTTTGCCTGCTCCTTCCCTATGTCGGAAAGCTCTGGGTCAAGTAGTCCTTGGTACCTACCTATGGGGTTCCACTGGCTTTCCGCATGCCTTAGGATGTACAGCTTTACCATAAGCCCCTTTCCATAAGAGTCTGAGTGTAAGCCTTTACGCCTTCGCCCAGAATCTGACCAAAGCCAAGTCTTTTTAGCACAACCTCCAGCACGCCTACCACCATAAGACCATCCTTTGGGTCCATGCCCATGTGGGATATGCGGAATATCCTACCCTTTAGCTCCTCCTGACCACCGGCCACCCTTACGCCCAGCTTAAGAAGTTCCTTCCTTATTTCTTCTGACCTTTCCGAATTTATGGCGCTTACCGATATGCTGGGTTTTTGGGCAAACCTACTAAGGCCCATGGCTTCCACCGCCCTGAGGGTGCCTTCCGAAATAGCCCTGTGTCTCTTTTCTACCCTTTCCATACCCTCTTCCAGAAGCATCTGCAGAGATTCCTTCATGGCAAGCAAAAGACCTATGGCGGGCGTCCAGGCGGTCTGACCCTCCTTCTGCTTTGATAGCTCCCTCCTTATGCTAAAGTAAAAGGCTCTGTCTGTTAGGCGCTTTTCTGCCCTTTCTGAAAACCATAGCACCGAAAGCCCTGGAGGTAAAAGAAAGCCCTTCTGGGAACCACCTACCACCACATCAAGACCCCAAGAGGGTTTTATGTGATAAACACCCAGGGCAGTTATGGCATCCGCCACGCACAGTGTGTCAAATTCTGTGCATACACTTCCTATGTCCTCTGAAGGGTGGTAGGCACCCGTGGATGTCTCCGATATCTGAAAAAGGACACCCTTACAGTCTGGGTTTTCTCTGAGAAGCTCCCTTACCCTCTGTGGGTCCGCGGACATACCCCACTCTACCCTATACTCTATAGGCCTTAGGCCCCAGTGATGAGACAGCTTTAGCCACCTCTCGCCAAACTTGCCCCCGTTTATCACAAGAACCTTGTCCCCTTCCATAAAAAAGTTGAGGATGACCGCCTCCATGGCGCCCGTGCCAGAGGAGGCAAAAAAGGCAAAGTTGTCCGATGGGTCTTCCACCAACCTTTTGAATAACTCCCTCAGCTCCAAGAAGGCTCTTCTGAATTCCTCCGTACGATGGTGAAGTATCTGTCTTCCAAGAACCTCCCTTATTCCGTCAGGAAGTTCTACAGGTCCTGGCGTAAAGATTCTCTCATGACGCATGGTAGAATATTTTACTCCAAATGCTTGGCTTATCCTTGGCCCTTATATCCTCTCTCTTCTGGGGCACGAACGACTACATAAGCAAAAGGCTACTCGCAAAAGGTTTAGATGAAAACTTTGTTCTCTGGGTTAGGTTTCCCATAAGCCTTGTGATCCTTACACCTTTGGGTATTTACTACTGGGATATGAGCCTAAAGCTGATTACTTACAGTCTTTTCTGGCTTCCCTTCGAGGTGCTGGGTGGTGTGTTTTTCATAAAGGGGCTCAAATATACATCCCTTTCGGTGGCCATGTCCTTTTACTCCTTTGTGCCCGTTTTTTCTGCACTCTTTGGATGGCTCTTGCTTTCCGAGAAGCCATCCACCCATGGGCTTTTAGGCATACTTCTAATAGTCTCCTCTACCCTCCTAATTGTGGGCTTTTCCCCAAAGGAATTTTTAAAGACAAACAGGGGCGCCCTTTACATGCTCGTATCCACTATACTCTTTGGCTTCAACGTGGCTCTGGGTAAGCTCTCGGTAGTGGAAAGCAACGGCCTATTTTTCAGCTGGTATTATTGTCTTCTTATGAGCGTGGGTATGCTTTTCTTCCTAAGGCCGTCCAAGATAACCAAGGTGGAAAACTACAGACATTGGGAGGTGCCTGCGGTGGGCATGCTCTTTGCCTTTGGGGATGTGCTGTACAACCTTGCACTATCCTTAACCCTTTCCTCTTACGTTGCCTCCGCAGAAAGGCTTTCCCTTTTGGTAGCCCTTTTTTATGGGAAGTTTTTTCTTGGGGAGAGCTCCAAGCACTTCCTTATTCCGGCCCTTCTCATGCTTTTGGGGAACTCTCTTATGGCTCTGGAGTGAGCCTTTTCATGTAATCTTCCTTGTACTTTATGTAGTTCCTTGCAGACTCTTCTATGAGTCTAATTTCCTCTTCTCTTAAGTCCCTCATAACCTTGGCAGGGAAGCCAGCCACAAGCACACCCGAAGGAAATCTCTTTCCGGGCGTAAGGAGGGCGCCGGCGCCCACCAGCACATAGTCTTCTATCTCAACGCCGTCCATGACTACAGCACCCATACCCACGAGCACATGGTTTCCCACCCTACACCCATGTAGCACAACTCCGTGTCCCACAGTCACATGGTCGCCTATGACCGTAGGATGGGTCTGGTGGGTAACATGCACCACCGAATTGTCCTGTATGTTGGTGCCACTGCCTATGCGTATGTGGTTGACATCGCCCCTGACCACCACGCCATACCATATGGAAGAGTCTTTGCCTATTTCTACATCTCCTATCACTACAGAGTTTTCCGCAAGGAAAACGGTAGGATGTATGCGTGGTTTAACATGCTTGTAAGGAAGCACAAGGGCCATTGGAATATTTTAAGGTAAGTCCTTACAACTTGCTGTGTTCAATATAAGTCTAATAGGATAATATTGACCATACGGAGCGGGGCTGGAAAGATTATAACAAAGACTTAGTAAAAAGAGGAGAAATCCTCATTGACCCAGAAATCTTTAATGTACAGCCACAGTAAAATCAAACAAAAAAGCCAGGAAGACCCTTCAAGTATACAAGAAGACTAATCATATTCATTCTCTTTCTCAAACATGTCCTCAGACTACCATAC
Organism: Aquificaceae bacterium; assembly: GCA_026414575.1. Lineage (GTDB taxonomy): Bacteria > Aquificota > Aquificia > Aquificales > Aquificaceae > Pampinifervens. The sequence goes on from JAOAIS010000034.1 coordinate 11,687, forward strand.
AGGCAAATGCCATACACTACAGGCACACAAGAGAAGACTTCTACCTTGACCACTTGCCAGATAACTCAGAAGACCTAACACAAGACTTTGTCATAGTTCTTGACTCTATAGGCATAAAGCTAACAAACAGAGGAGAATGGCTCAGTAAAAAGCATGGCAAGGTATCGCATATGAAAGTAACAGATAACAGGACGCATGACAGCCAGTGTGCCATAGGGCTACTGGAGAACTCCATGGAGAAGACTGAGGCTTTAGGTGGCAAGGTCAAAGAAGTTATAGCAGATACAGGTTACGATATACACGAGATATTCAGATATTTAGGTAGAAAGGGTATAAAGCCAGTTATAAAGGTTAGAGAGGGCGTGGTGATTATTGGCAACAGGGCAGGGGATGAGGTGGTAAGGGCAATCAGGAAGGGCAAAAAGAAATGGAGAAAGATTAACGGTTATGGAAGGCGTTGGCATGTGGAGAGTTTCTTTTCCTCTTTCAAGGGATGGTTTGGAGAGTATGTGAGTAGCGTGAAGTTTGAGAACATACGGAAGGAGTTAATGTTCAAGGTTGTGATAACGAGTATGTTTTTAAGCGGTGGTGTGGGTATGTTGGTGAGTTAGAGGTTATGGTAATGAGTTAGGGTATAGGTGGAGGGTGGGGGTGTGGGGGTGTATTGGAGGATAGTGAAGCTTTTATTGGATACAGCAATGTTCTATAACTCATATGCAAGGTTTTTTGAAAAGGGTTTATATGCTTTTTTAATTTATCGTCCGGCGTGTAAGTTTCTATTATATCAGTGTACAAGCGCTTCTTTCCTTTCCTCCTTGCCCTTCTTTACTTCAAAATCGGAAGGCTTTATTTCTTTAAGAGATTCTCTTGCTTTCTTTTTTTCCTTTGCCGCCGCCTTTAACCTTTCGAGCTCTTCCTTACTAAAACAACACATGATTGCACCTCCTTGATTTTGCCTTTTAATTTAGGCCCCCTTTACCGTAAGTATGTGCCTTTTATCATAAAGAAAAGTCACAATCTTATAAATGGGACTTCGCTTATTGTAGGATGAGGCAGACAAAACTTTGAAAGCATGTTAAGGTCTATTTCAGAAAAGAGGCAGGCGGTAAGTGCAGAAAGGACTTCGCCTGCGTCCCTTGAAAATACCTCTGCACCAATAAAAAAGCCCTTTTTATCGAAGTAAAGGAAGGCAAGCCCCTCTTCTGTGTGGTAGATACTTCCTGCTGCAAAGTTCCTAAAGCTTACAGCCTTTTCCACAAAATCAACGCCTTTCTTTTCCAGTTCTTTCCTTGAAAAGCCTACTTTTGCATAAGAAATGGGCTGTGTGTAAAGCACATAGGGTACTTTATAGACGGGCGTGTAAAAACCCTTACCGTAGACTATCCTTCTGGCAACGGAGAGGGATTGTAGTCTGCTAGCATGGGCAGTCTCGAACAGGCCGTTGACATCCCCCACCGCATAATGGTCCTTCAGGCTTGTTTCGTAGCTCTTGTCTACCAGCACATGCCCCGCTTCGTCCCTTGCAAGTTCCACCTTAAGACAATTTGAGTTGGGCACCCTTCTGTGCAGAAAGTAAGCTCCCTCTTTGGGCGCGTCTTCTACAGGGCGAAAGCTTACGCCTAAGTCCTTGAGACTTTTCATCAGTCTGCTCCTTATGGAAGGATGGACAAAATCCAGGGATTTTTCCTCAAAATAAGCTTCCACCCTTATGCCCATCAGGACAAACATACAGGCAAACTCCAGAAGAAGGGGGTCATCTCCTGCGAGTTTGAGACTTTTGGGAAGTTCCTCAAGCTCCAGAAGGTGATTTCCGTTAGGGCTTTTAGAGTATGACTTGCCTGTGTTTATTATGATGTTTTTTGCACTTACCCTTTTGCCTTCCAAGCAAACTACATGAGGCTCAACAAGTTCACCATATCCGTAGATGAAGTCCGCGCCCTTTAAAAGTTTCTCAATCTGGTCTCTCAGAGTTTTGGTTATCCTTTCCTTTTTATTCTTTAGACTTTTTAGGTCAAGCCTTATGGCTTTAGCCGAGATGAGCTCGGAGGATTTTATGTCGTATAGCTTCCTCGCTTCAAAGAGGTAGAGCTTTGTGGGTATACAACCTTCATGAAGACAAACACCTCCAAGATGGGAAGGCTCCTTTTCTACGATGGCCAGTTTTAGACCTGAGTTTTTAATAAGCTCGGCCCCCACATAGGCAAGGCCGCCACCCAGTATGAGCACATCATAATCGAACATAGGTTAATTATAAAACCGCAGAAAAGGCCTTAGCCCTTACCCTTTTTAAGAAAATTTATATAGTTTTTGTCTATAACCTTTTCCTTGATGTGCTTAACAAACAGCGCTCCGTGAAAGCCGTTCACCACCCTGTGGTCAAAGGTAAAAGTAATATGGGTCGCTCCGTCCATGCCCTGTAAACCTACTGCTATGATGCATACCTGTCCGTAGGGTATTATGGCATCAAAGGACCTTATGCCAAACATACCGAGGTTAGAGATGGTAAGGGTAGCACCTTGAAGCTCGTCGAGGCTGAGCTTCCCCTCCTCAGCTTTTTTCTTCAGCTCTCTTACCTCCTGAGCTATTTCCCTTAGTCCTTTTCTGTTTGCCTCCTTTATTACGGGTGCGTAAAGTTCATCACCTACTGCCATGGCTACACCCACATTGGAGTGGGGATAAATTAGATAGTGGCCTTCCTTAAAGACCGCCCTCAGCCTTTCAAAATATTGCATTGCGTCACCAACCATTT
>JAOAIS010000023.1 GCA_026414575.1 Aquificaceae bacterium
AACGCCTTCTTTAAGTTTGGTCAGTTTGTGGACTATTGGAAGGCGACAGCTCCTTACGTGACCATAGATAAGCCTACAATACCCGTAGACCTTGGAAGGTTTGGAGTAACAAAGAAGGAGGAGGACATGTTTGTCTTCAAATCCCCCTCTTTAAGGAATATAGAGAGGACATACCCCTACTTCCACGATGGAAGCGTATGGAAGCTTGAGGATGCGGTAAAAATAATGGCAGATACCCAGCTCAACAGAAAGCTAACTGACGAAGAGACACGCTACATAGTTGCTTTTCTTAAATCCCTAACTGGACAGATACCAAAACACGCTCTTGAAATTCCAACCTTGCCAGCTTCCACTGCAAGGACTCCAACACCTTCTGCGAGATGAAACCAGCGAGGCGCCCTTTGGGTGCCTCACCAAAGAAATGTACGGACTAAGATAAGGGTTTTTACAATTTACCTTCCTTTGGGGTGAATCCTTTTTAAAGCACTTTTTATCCATTTTTAAGAGGGCATGAACCGAGGGAATAAAAGAGCTTAACCTCTACCTTATGGATGAAGTTTCTCGTTTAGCGTATGTTGTTTAAGCTCTATCCATGTTTTTGCATGAGCCTTTTTATCTCCCTTTCCAACGAACATACGCCGTGAGAGCGACAAAATATACATCTTTCCTTTGCATAGCTTTTTGCAAGCCTTACCATGTTGCGTCCTACCAAGCTGGTAAAGACTATAATCCAGTTGGCACAAACTAAGGCGTTGTCGATGTTTTGTTGGGTTTCTTGATCTATAAACTTGATGTTTACCCCGTAGCGTTCAGAGAGTTCTTTTACCCTTCTTTTTATCCTGTTGTGACCTCCGATGATGGGAAGCTTCGTGGGATACCTCCTTTATGAAATCGAAATTGATATTGGATTATAATATTAACAAACTCCTTCTCGCTTGTCAAGATGACTTTTATCAGCTTATAATCACCCTTTATGAAGAGACCAAGAACCCCCCTGCTTGCAGTGGATACCATTCTGAGGCTTTGGGATGGCGATGCCTTTAGGGGTATAGTTCTCATAGAAAGATTAAACCCACCTTATGGCTTTGCCCTTCCCGGTGGTTTTGTGGAATTGGGGGAGAGGGTAGAGGAGGCGGTGCTGAGGGAGGTCATGGAAGAGACGGGTTTGGAGGCAAGGATTGCAAGGCTAATGGGTGTTTACTCGGACCCAGAAAGAGATCCACGCTTTCATGTGGTTTCGGTAGTTTTTGTGTGCGATGCGGAAGGTGAGCCGAGGGCGGGGGACGATGCAAAGAAGGTTGGGGTCTATACTTTGGAAGCCTTGCCCCTTGACCTTCTTGTTTTTGACCACAAAAGGATTCTTCTGGACTATGTGAGAATGTGATAAAATTGTTTCAACACCCATCGCTGGAGGAAGCTTATGACTAAAGAATACGAGATAGGCTTAAGCTTGCTAAAGAAAGTCCATAACGAATTGACTCAACTGATGGAAACAGAGGACAAACTCACTGCAAGAAGGATAGCAAATGCCATCATAAACCCAATAACTGCTTCCGCATACCAAATAAGGGTGGGCGATGGTCCACACAAAGAAGAAATACTCGAAGTACTTTTAAAGTTGGTGAAGGAGATGAGGGACCTTTACGATATAAATGGCATGAGAGAAACCATAAGAAGTGTGCTTAAATTTATAAAAGAAATAGAAGAGTCTTCCATGGAAAGAAAAGAAAGCCAATGAGCGCAGAGGGTGTAACTGTTAGAAGCTTATTGAAGAAAAAGCGGGAGGGCAAGAAAATAACCATGATTTCAACCTACGACTACCTATCTGCCAGACTGTGCCAACAGGCAGGCATTGACTGCATATTGGTGGGTGATTCCCTTGGTATGGTGTTTCAGGGGCTTGATACTACTCTTCCTGTCACGGTTGATGAGATGGTGTACCATACTAAGGCTGTAAGGAGGGGAGCAAGGGAGAGCTTTATCATAGTAGACATGCCCTTTATGAGCTACCAGGTTAGCATAGAGGAAGCGCTTAAAAACTGTGGTAGGGTTATAAAGGAGACTGGCGCCAACGCAGTAAAAATAGAGGGAGGTGAGGAGGTGGCGGAGCTGATTCATCGTCTTGTGAGTATGGGTATACCCGTTGTAGGCCACATAGGCTTTACACCTCAGAGCATACATGCGTTAGGAGGTTACAGGGTTGTAGGCAGAGCGGAAGAGGCTACAAGGGTTAGGGAAGATTTCAGGGCTATTGAGGACGCGGGCGCCTTCATGGTGGTTTTGGAGAGTGTACCAAAGGATTTGGCAAAGGAAATAACTGAAAACTCAAGGGCAATAACCATAGGCATAGGTGCTGGTCCTTATTGTGACGGTCAGGTGCTTGTCTTTTACGACCTTGTGGGGCTTGTGGAGGAAATCAAGCCAAAGTTTGTCAAAAGGTATGTGGAAGGGGCAAGGATTTTTAGGGAGGCCATCAAAAGGTTTATAGAGGAAGTAGAAGGGGGAGTTTTTCCTTCCGAGGTGGAAAGCTATGGATGAAGCCAAGCTTTTAGACCTTTTGGTTAAGCTTGGTTACATAAGTAGGGATAAGGCTCTTCAGGCACAGAGTGAAAAGGGGAAGGACGAGGACATAATAAGCACGCTCCTCAGACTTGGGTTCATAGACGATACGAAGCTCATAGACTTTTACCAAAAATACATGCCGCAGAGGCTTTGGAAAGGACCCTTAGGTGAGGTGGAACTCCCCGAAGAGGTCAAGGCAAAACTTCCAGAAAACTTTTTAAGACAGCATGCCATCGCACCCATAAGGTATGAGGACGGCAAGCTATATGTGCTTACTATAAATCCCTTCAACCAGACTGCCATAAATGAACTAAGATTTAAAACAAAGATAAACACCATAATGCCATACGTTTCAACAAAAAAATCCATAGAAGACCTTCTCAATAAACTATACCCCGCGCTGGATAAGATAGTAGAGGACTTTGATGTTGGTGAGGTGGAAATAGAAGAGGAGGCGATGGAGCTGACTCCAGAGGTTTTGGCGGTTGAAGCCGGCGAGGGCCCAATAGTTAGGCTCGCAAACTTTCTTATAGCGGAGGCAGTCAACCTTGGCGCTTCAGATATACACATAGAACCGCAGGAAAAGAAGCTTATCGTCAGATACAGGGTTGATGGTGTTTTAAAGATATATCATGAGTTTCCCATAAAGGTTAAAGATTCCATAACTGCAAGGTTCAAGATAATGTCAAACCTTGATATAGCAGAGAAGAGGAGACCTCAGGACGGAAGAATAAGGACAAAGATAAAAGGCAAAAAGGTAGACCTTCGCGTATCCACCGTGCCGACGGTTTATGGAGAAAAGACTGTTATGAGGATACAGGAAGCGGAAAAGTATCTGAATGTAAAGCTGGATGACCTTGGTTTTGAGCCCGACGACCTTGAAAAGTTTAGGAAAGCCATATGGACGCCTTGGGGCATGATACTGGTCACGGGACCCACAGGCTCAGGAAAGACTACAACCCTATACGCCTCCCTTATGGAACGTAACAGCCCAGATGTGAACATAATGACCGCAGAGGACCCTGTAGAGGTTTCCATACCGGGACTTAATCAGGTTCAGGTCAACGAGAGGATAGGCGTCACCTTTGCCAATGTTCTAAGAGCCTTTCTAAGGCAGGACCCAGACATAATACTTATCGGAGAGATTAGGGACACAGAAACTGCGGAGATTGGAATTAAGGCGGCCCTTACGGGCCATTTGGTTTTCTCAACCCTGCATACCAACGACGCACCTTCTTCTGTGACCAGGCTCGTGGATATGGGTTTGGAACCCTTTTTGGTTGGCTCTTCCGTCATACTCATAGTAGCTCAGAGACTGGTAAGAAAACTCTGTCCTAGATGCAGGCTCCTTGACGATACGCCTCGTGAAGCCCTCCAACGACTTGGAGTTCTCAGCGGTCCAGAGGATGATACATTAGTTTACAAGGCAAATCCAAAGGGTTGTGATTACTGCGCAGGCTCTGGCTATAAGGGAAGGACCGCTGTGCACGAACTTCTTGAGGTGGACGAAGAAATGAGAAAACTCATAGTCAAGGGCGCTACCGCTGAAGACCTAAGAGACCTTGCGCGCAGGAAGGGTATGAGAACCCTCTACGAGGCTGGCATCCTGAAGGTCAGAAAGGGCATAACTTCCATAGCAGAGGTAGAAAGAGTTCTTGCAAAATAGACCAAAGGCTTTATAATAAAGAATCTTATGGAAGCCTTAAATTATGACAGGGAGCTTGATATAAGAGGTGATGTGTGTCCCTTCACCTTCGTAAAAAGCAAGCTCGTTCTTGAGCAAATGGAGCTAGGGCAAATCTTAAGGGTCATAGTAGACTACAAACCCTCTGCAGACAACGTTCCCAAAAGTATGAGGGAAGAAGGCCAGGAAGTGCTTGGCGTGAACCAGCTTTCGGAGAATACATGGGAAATAATCATAAAAAAGCTGCGATGAGATTTCTCATAATAGTGACCAGCAATCCCTTTTCCAAGGACTACAACACCCTGCTAAACCTTGTAAGGGAGCTTACAAAGAGGGGTGAGGTTACCCTATTTTTTAGCGGTAACGGTGCCTACTATACTCTAAGGCCTGATGCTAAGAGTTTTAAGGATATGGGAGCTCGTCTTCTGTATTGTGCTCACTCCGCACACCAGAGGGGTATAGAAAAAGCCCTTGACTTTTTTGAAAGTAGCTCTACCTACAACCTTTCCAGGTTTATACAGGATTACCACAAGGTGATAAACTTTAACTAACATGAAGATAGCGGTGATAATTAAGGGAGACCCCTTTTCTTGGAAGTGTCATGAGGCCTTCAGAGTTGCTATGGCTCTGGGTATTAACTGCGATGTAAACCTTATACTTATAAAAGATGGCGTATACGCCATAAACCGATGGCATCCAGAAGAACTAAACATAGAAGGCTTTGACCGTCTCATAGAAAACATGGAATATGTGAGGGTGAAGATTTTTGCAGAGGATGTATCCCTCGAAGAGAGAGGACTCAGACCGGAGGAACTTTTGTGCCATGCGGAAATCAAGAGTATGGAGGAAATAGGTGAGATGATAAGGACGTCGGAGGTTGTGCTGGTATGGTGAAGACCCTATGGCTTGTCAGAAAGCTTGGAGATTTTAGCTCTGATTTGGTTGGGGAAGAGGATTTGGTTATTCTTATACAGGATGGAGTTCTACGCTTTCCTACCAGAAGGGGTTGGTATGCTTGCAGAGAAGATGCCAAGGCAAGGGGCGTCAAACTTCCAGAGCATCTGACCAAAAGCTATGAGGATATTGCAGAACTTATAGTAAGATGTGAAAGGGTGGTGGTTTGGTGATGAGGTGGCGTATATCAAAAACCTTCAGGTTTGAGGCTGGTCATAGGGTTTGGAAACAAAACCTTGCCTGCGGAAGGGGTGCGGGTCTAACATTAGGCAAGGAATCGCCCTTAAACAAATGCGTGAACCTTCACGGACACAGCTATGTGCTTGAGGTAACCCTTGGTTCCAATGTACTTTCTGAGCAGGATATGGTCATGGACTTTTACCACCTTAAAAATGCTCTCAGCGGCCTTATAGAAGAGATGGACCACAGCTTCATAATAGATGTGCAGGACCCCATGTTTGGGGAGCTCAGGGATGTTGCGGAAAAATATGGAGCCGTCAAGATATTCCCAGTCCCCTTTTGTCCTACCGCCGAAGCTCTTGCCAAGTTTTTTTATGACCATCTTGTGGAGAAGCTGTCGGAGGTGGGCCTACTCGACGATGTGAAAGTATTAAAGGTCACCCTCTGGGAAACCGCCACTTCCAAGGCGGAATATTGGGGTGAATGAACCTAAAACTTGCCCTGCCCAATGGCAGAACCCTAAAGGTAAAAGCCTTCTTTCCATATAGTGACAGCCCTTTAGGATACAGAGTTCTTCTGAAGGGTTCAGAAGGCGGAAGAACGGCCATTGTGGTAGGCTTTGCGGAAGAGGGCAAGGAGTTAAGTCTTGAATTTCCTGATGATAGGCCAATAACAACAAAAAGACACATGAGCGCTCTTGTTGAAACTGCAGAACACTACGCCCTAATGCCCTGGAGGCTTCTTTTTGACCTATTGCCTTCCATCCTTGACTGGAAAGAAGAAAGTCTTTTAGTGATAGGAGGGCATGGCTTGAACTTCCTTGACAGGAAAAGCAGGGAGCTGATTGAGTATGTAAGAAGCAGGAGGAGTGTGAAGGAAGACGCTCTAAAGGAGCGGTTTGGAAAAGATCTGGTGGAAAAGCTAATAGAGTTGGGTTTTCTAAAAAGAAGGAAGGATTGGAAAATGCCAGATATGACAAAAACCTTGTATGGCCTTGCCCTGCCCTTTGAGGAGGTCATCAATAGGCTCAAAGTTTTCAAAAATAAGGAGGAGAAGCTGAGACTTGTTTATCACCTCAGAGAGAGGGTTGTGGTCAGCAAGGAAGAGCTAAGGGAGGCGGGCTTTGACTGGAGGGATGTAAAGGACCTTATTCGAAAAGGTATTGTGGCGGAAAAGGAGGAGGATTTAAGAGGGACAAAGTCCTTAGAGTCTTCCACAAAAGACAGAGTTAACTATCTAAAGCCCATAGGTGGAAAGTCCATTATTTTTGGCAGCTGGGAGAAGGTGCTTTTGAGAGTAAGTGGAGAGCTCCAAAGGCTCGTGGGCGAGGGAAAGTCTGCCTTCCTTTTTTGCGATAACCTTCAGCTGATTGAGAGTTTGGAGACACACCTTTATCCACTTCTGGGAGACAGGCTTGTAGTGCTAAGCTCCCGCGAAAGACCTAAAGATTTTATCCAACGCTGGTTTTCGCTACATTCCGCAGTGGGTGTGGTGGTTTTGGGCAGTAGATTATCTCTGCTTGCACCTATCAAGGGCTTGGACCTTTTGCTTTGCTTTGGTAGCGAACCCCACCTACTGCCCAATGGTGCAGACCTTAGGTATTATCTTTACAGGCTTTCCCAAAACTACGGAGCCAGTTTTTCCATTGTAGATCCCATGCCACCTTTGAGCCTTTGGATAAAGGAAGACTGGCAAAAGGAATACTTTCCACCAGCATCTGAGGTTTTTGTGGTAAAAAGGAAGTGGGATGAGGTGCTCTCCCCAGACCTCAAGAGTTTGGTGGACAAAGAAAACTGCCTCTTTCTTGTCAATAAGACGGGATATTCTTACGGCTTTTGCTCCTTTTGTGGATGGATGGCGGAATGTCCAGTATGCAAAGGCTTTTTGACCATGAGTAAAGACAGGGAACGAGCCTTTTGCACCTCATGCGGATACAAAGGTGATGCAAAGTGTCCAGAATGCGGAAAGAGCCTGCAGGAGCTCGGTTTTGGCATAGATAAGGCGGTAGAGGAAGTAGACAGATGCTTTGGGAAAAGCACCAACTACCACTTTGATACGGTGCCTAGGCTTGGCAAGGTCTACGACCAAGTTTTTGTCCTTCACGCAGACAACATCCTTTCGGTGCCTTGGTTTGATTCTCAGGAGAGGTATTTTTCGTACCTTTGGAAGGCTCTCTGTACCAGCAGGAAAAGGTTTGTGGTGCAGACTGTTTTGGACAAAAACCCGATTTTAGAGTATGTGAAGAACAAGGATTATCAAGGCTTTTTTCAGGAAGAGCTAAAGATAAGAGAAGAGGAAGGGCTACCACCCTTTAAGAGGCTCGTGGTGACAAAACTAAAGACTGTACCCACTTTTAAGGACCTGCCTGTGGAGGTCAAAAGAAGAAGGCTTGGAGAAATTTTTGAGCTTCTTATTAAAGTGGATGGGAAGTTCGTGAAGGAGCTTTTGAGGGAGCTAAGAAGGCACAGACCCATAGAGCTTGAAGTGATATAATTTTCCAAAGCTTGTGGGGACGTAGCTCAGTGGGAGAGCGCCTGCATCGCAAGCAGGAGGTCGGGGGTTCAACTCCCCTCGTCTCCATTATTTTGTTGCCCTCCACCAATTTATTACTTCTTTCTGTCAAAGCAGGCTGGAATTTGACGCATTTCTTTCAATGAGACTCTTTTACAGAGCCAGATAGTGGTAACCCTGACGGACGAGCTTGCCCTCTATCTCGAGCTGTGATAGCTTAAGGGTAAGCTCCGATGGATCAATTTTGAGAGCTTCCAGAAGTTGGTCAAAGGTTTTTGGCGTGGAGAGCAGTTCAAGGATCGGGTCTTCAGAGGGCTTAGAAGTAGTAAGACCTTCAAAAAGGGCATTGGGACTGTGAAGAATTTTGGCTTTGCCTTCGTTTACAAGCTTCACGCATCCAAGCCACCTATGACTCGAGCCATTACCTATGTATACCCAGATTGGTCTTCTTTGTTTTACCGCGTAGTTGGCAGTTATGAGCGCACCGCTTTCTTCTCCAGCTTCCACGACCACCAAAGACCTCGAAAGACCGCTGATAAGCCTGTTTCTCCTTGGGAAGGTATACTCGTCGGGGAGAGCTTCTGGTAAAAATTCAGAGAGGAACACCATGTTCTTGTCTTGAAGTTGTTTAAGGTGGCTGGGCAACTTAAGAAGTCCCATCCCAAGGACACAGAGGGTGTAGCCTCCTGCGCCAACACATTCCCTGTGGCTCTGAAAGTCACAACCCACCGCCCCACCAGAACACACGCCATAACCCTCTTTTACCAAAGTCCGCACCAAGCTTCTTATAAAACTAAGACTTTGTATGTCTGGTTTTCTTGTCCCCACAACGCCCACCATGGGTATGGGCTTTATATCCCCCTTGAAAAAAAGCACAGGTGGCGGGTCCTCTATCTCCTTAAGCAGTGGTGGATAGCTTTGATCCTCGAGGGTGAGCCAATCTATATTCTCCTCTTCTAAAGTCTTTATTACTCTCTCAGGTTCAAAGGATAAGTCTTTTTTTAGTATTGCTTTTGCCTTGTTTTCACCCACTATTTCTCTGCACTCGTCATAGCTGGCAGAAAGTATTCTATCCGCAGAACCAAGCTTGAGCCACAGCTTTTTTATTGAGACGTCGCCAAGCCCTTTTATGGCTTTTAGGATTAGCCAATTATGGAGCCTTTCCATCCACCCAGTTGCCCAGCAGATGCCCAAAGCTTTCAAAAAAGGCTTCTATAACCTCAGCGTCTTCTTGGATTTCTATGCAGGGTTTTCCTTCAAAGGTTCCCACTTTTACACCCCTTTTGATACGCTCAGGCATAAGGGAGAAGAGTTTTTGGTTTATAACATGTGAGATGCCCCAAACCTCCATGGGTTCAAGGGTTTTTGTACTGATGATTAGACCGTAGTTTACCTCAGAAATAACCGCCCCAAGGCTTGTGACTTTTCCCTCTATGAGTTCCTTTAGGTATTGTTCGGATATAACCTTTACAAATGTTCCGTTCAGACCTTTTGACCATTGGGATTTACCACCCCTCTTTTCCAAAAGTTTTACCTCTTCCATGACCATATACTCATCAATGCCTTTGCACATATCGTAAACGGTTAGAAGAGCCACGCATACTGCGGTAAGTGCTTCCATTTCATAACCTGTTTTGTGGGTGCCCTTAACAAAGGAGAAGACTTCTATACAGTCTTCTTTGAGTTGCACCATTAATTCTGCACTCTCAAGGTTTACGGGATGGCAAAAAGGAAGAAGCTCTGGAGTCCTTTTGGTGGCAAACATGCCAGCGAGTCTGCAGGCGGACAATACATCTCCCTTTGGGATTTTGCCTTCACTTATGGCTCTTACAGTTTCCGGCCTTAGTCTTATCCTGCCGTAGGCTGTCGCACTCCTAAGTGTTTCAGGTTTTGAACTTATGTCTACTGTTCTCACCATATAAAACTATAAATTAGTGACTATGCACTCTGCAAGAATTATATTTTAAATTTAGTAGCCATGAAGACCCTAACCAAAGAAGAACTAAAAAAGCTCTACGACAAGGACTTCCCCCTCTGGGCAGAGATTAACCTTGAGCTTCTCAAAGAAAAAGCCTACGAGCTTGTGGACTGGGAAAACCTCTTGGAGGAAATAGAGGACATGGCAAGGTCAGACCTTAAAGCCTGCATAAGCTATCTTGCAGTCATTCTGGAACATCTTTACAAGTGGGATAACTTCAGACACCTTACAAAAGGAGGTAAAGAGAAGGGTGGTATCGGATGGATAAGAAGCATAGAGCTTGCAAGGGGTGAGCTGGAAGCGCTCATGGAAATTTACCCAAGCCTGAAGGAAAAAGTTCCGCAGAATATGAACAGTGCTTGGAAGATGGCAGTTCCGAAAATATTGCACAGCGCCCAAGACCTTGGCAAAAAAATAACCAAAAAAGCCCTACCCGAAGACTGCCCCTACACCTACGAGCAAGCCATGACCAGAGACCTAAGAAAGGAGCTAAAACCATGAAAACCCTAACCAAAGAAGAACTAAAAAAGCTCTACGACAAGGACTTCCCCCTCTGGGCAGAGATTAACCTTGAGCTTCTCAAGGAAAAAGCCTACGAGCTTGTGGACTGGGAAAACCTCTTGGAGGAAATAGAGG
>JAOAIS010000033.1 GCA_026414575.1 Aquificaceae bacterium
CCACACCACTGAGCTCAAGTGGCGGACTGAAGTCCTCTAAGAGGCTATATTTATACTGAACTTCTCTTTTGCCCTTTTCTGTTATAAAGAGGCTCTCCTTCTCTACCTTCAGGCTTTTGCCTTCCTCTTCCTCAAGCACATCCTCAAAGAAGGCTATAACAGGTCCGTATTTGAGCTTTACAAAATAAAGCCCAGTGTAAGATTTGCCATACTTCCTAAAGTGTTCTATCTCAGAAAACAGCACCAGCTTTGCCAGTTTTACCTTAGAGACAGAACCCACCATCTTGAGTATGGTCCATATGAGTTCCTTAAGCCTTTTCCTGCCTTCTTCATTGCAAATAGTCCACATACTACTACCACCTTCCGCTACATTTAAATTATAGACAAGGAGGGCAAGAGGAGAAGAAAATGTTAAAAGGACCCACAGAGCCTTGTCATTCCTTGCTTTGCTTACTCTGTTAACTAACCACATAGGCTTTTTAGTAATGATGGTTAGTTAACGATAGCCCACCAAGACCCACAGCACCTCAAAGAAACCAACTCAAAACTGTCTGAGTAGTGGTCTGTCAAGTTATGAGAAGAATAGAGCATTGATGGACAAGGCTTAGAGCCATTTTTAATACCTTAAAAATTCAGACCTTAAAAATATACCTTTCAAACCATTGCTTCTCAAGGCTTAGAGACCTTAAAAATATCTTAAAAATTGAACCAGATTTTATGGGTTTTTATGGGTCATTGTGGGTCATTTAAACCATTGACACTCAAAGCTCTGGAAATAATCCTATTGAAAGGCAGGGCTTTGGAAAGGGGCTATTTTCAAGGTTTTGACTGACAAGGGTTTTAAGTTGCGGGGGGAGGATTTGAACCTCCGACCTTCGGGTTATGAGCCCGACGAGCTACCAGGCTGCTCCACCCCGCGTAGAAGGTTTATTATTATAAAGCTACAATTCAACCAAGTCAAGACTTATTTCAGAAAGTGGCTCGCCAAAGCCACCTACAACAGCCACCATATTCTCAAGCCTCACTCCAAACCTATTTTTTAGGTAAACACCGGGCTCTATGGTAAAAACCATGCCGTCCTCCACAAGTACATCCTTATCTTGCCCTTTGTAATAGACCCTTGGAAATTCATGTATCTCCACGCCCACACCATGCCCAGTGGAGTGATTAAAAAAATTTCCAAAACCTTTCCTTCTTATGAACTCCCTCGCTGTCCTGTCTATTTCTGAAATCTTTACACCCAACCTCACCTTGTCAAGGGCATAGAAGTGCGCATCTCTAACAATCTGATATACCTTTTTGAACTCCGGACATGCCCTTCCAAGGTAAAGGGTGCGTGTAAAGTCCGTACAGTAACCCTTCCATAAAAGACCCATGTCTATTAGTAGGGGTTCACCGTATTTTATGATTTTTCCTGAGGTCTCCCAATGGGGTATGGCCGAACCTTCACCACTCGCCACTATGGCAGGAAAGCTCTCACCAGTAGCACCTTCCCTGAAAAACTCGGAAACCAGCATGGCCCTCACTTCAAGCTCCGTAAGCCCTGCCTTAATCCTCTCAAGAATCCTTTTGTATGCCCTGTCGCTTGCTAATACGCCCTCGCGGATTATTTCTATCTCTTCCCTATCCTTTATACTCCTCATTTTTGCGAGGAAGCCAGAAACGCCAAACCATCTTATGCCACCTTTTAACCTCTTCTTGAATTCACAGCTGACTCTATCCTCCTCGTAGCCAACCTTAGAAACTCCCAGCCTTCTCAAAAGCCTGACTATGGCCTTTATTGGGCTACCCTCTATTAGTATTACATCCCAACCTTTAAGAAAGGATTTTGCCTTATCGTAATACCTCCCATCTGTTAAAAAGTGATGGTAGTCCCTGCTTACCACCACATAGGCGTGGCTTGACCTAAAACCAGAAAGGTAGAAGACATTCGCCTGTGAAGTAAAAAGGAAGGCTTCAAGCCTGTGCTCTCTAAGAAGTTCCCTAACCCTCTCTATTCTTTTCATTTTTCTCCCTCTATCATTCTTCTGTACTTGTTTACAGTTCTTCTTGCCATACTTATACCCCTTTGAGAAAGCATCCTTGAAAGCTCTGCATCGGACTTACCTTTTCCTTCACCTTCTAAAAGCTCTTTCAGAGCCTTCAAGATTTCCTCTCTACTTAAACCCTTTTTACTCTCCCTAAGGAAAAACATCCTCAGAGGATAGATACCAACTGGCGTGCTTGCATATTTTCTGCTGACTACCCTGCTCACGGTGGATAGGCTTACGCCAGACCTGCTTGCTACCTCACTCAAAGTAAGGCTCTTGAGAGGTGCCTTGCCAAGCATGAAACCTGCCTGCCTTTCTAATATAAGCTCGCCTACAGCACGAAGGAGCCTTCTTCTAAGTTCAAGAATAAAAGCCAAGGGCTTGCCAGCACCAACCGCCTCCACATCCCAGAAATCGTCCATAAGAAAAAGGTACCATTCACTACCATCAAACTCAAAGACCACATCTACGCTACCACCCTTATAAACAACGCCCTCGCCCTCAAAGGGTGTAAGCTTCAACCTTGAGAGCACTTCCTTAGCTCGATTGTCCCTGCCCTGCCCCCTCAAAACCCTCAGAACTTCCGCATGAAGCTCCTTCTCCTTCGGGTAGAGTTCTTCAAGCTGAGAGAGGATAAACTCCTCAAGGTTTTTGCTTGCTACTCCCAGGGGCTCAATCTCCTTCCTTATAAAATCCCTAATTTCCTCCACATATTCTTCCTCTACATGGTAGTGCCCGGCTATATCTCTAACATTACCCACAAAAAAGCCCCTGTGGTCAAGGTTTGCAACTATATCTCGAGCTATGTCCAAGTCTACTCCATCCAACTCGTACCTTATCTGCTCTTCCACTTTTTTAATCTCACTCTGCGTATAGCTTACCTGAGGTTCTTTATAATCCTGATAGAACCACCTAGGCTTTGTACGGAGGGTGAGCTTTACATGGGCTGATTTTTCTTGCTCCCTTTCCAACTCCTGCAATAGCTCCTCCGAGGTTTTTACAAGGAGCTCAAGACTGTTATCCAATTTAAGTAGAAGGTTGACCTTGGGCGTTGGTAAAATCTTTATGTCCTTCATATCCCTCTATTCCTCCGTAGCAGTTATAAATATGCCTACAATTCTGTTGCCTTCCATCTTATCCACCACAAATTTAAACCCATCATGAACAAACTGGTCCCCTTCCTCTGGAACCTTAGAAAGCATAGCCATCACAAAGCCACCTATTGTATCGTATTCGTAATCCTCGGGCAGCTTAAAACCTATCTTCTCTGCCACACGCTCCACATCCACCCATCCGCTTACTATGTATGTGTCCTTGGAAACCTTTACTATGTCCTCCTCCCAGCTTTCAGGCACATCCCCAAAAAGGTATCTAATAATGTCGTAGACGCTTACAATACCCGAAATCTCCCCATGCTCACCCACCACCATAGCGGTTTGGGTTCCCTGGTTTCTCATCTCCTTCACCAATTCCGTTATACTGAGTATTTCTGGCACGAAAAGGGCTTCCCTCTTGAATTCCCTTAGCCTCTTCTTTAGGTTTTCTGGCGTAGGTATGATGTCCTTAACATACAAAACTCCTACCACATGGTCGTGACTGTCAGAAAATAAGGGAACTTTGCTGTGTTTTTTGTGTATGATTTCTTCAAAGACCTCCTCAAGGGTCGCATCCTCCGGGAGCATAAAAATGTCTGGCTTAGGCGTCATTATCTCCTTAATGGTGGTATTCTTAAGGTTCATCGCTCTTTCCATTACTTCCATTTCCCTCTTATCAAAGTATCCCATGGATAAACCCATTTCAAAAAGCTCATTAAAAACCTCCTTGGGCTCCTTGGTCCTTTCCTCCACATCCACCATGCCGGTCAGCTTCCTGATGGGTATTATCAGAAGCAGTCGGATGGGTTGCATAGCTTTATGCAGGAGTAGGAAAGGAATATAGTATATGGGTGCAAGTCTTGTAGCAAAAGGAAGAACCACATTCTTGGGTAGAACCTCTCCAAAAAGAAATATGAGACTGCTGGAAAAGAGCACTGCTATTGCTGCGCCCCTTGAACCAAAGAATTCCACAAAGAGCTTTGTACCGTAAGAAGATATAAGGATGTTAACGAGCTCATTGCCAAGAAGTATGGTAAGCAGCACCTCCTTGGGCTTTGAAAGAAGATGCAGTAAGGCTCCATATATCTTTTCTCTCTCCCTTAACTTGATAAAGTACCTGTTAGCACCGAAAAAAACCACTTCCGAGGAGCTAAAAAAACCCGACATAAACAGTAAAAAGGTAAATATAAGCACTTCAGTATAGATTGCATGATACGAGCCGTCCATTTACTCTTACCTCCTTGACCCCATCCTCACACTCCTTCAACCTTTGTTTACAAGAGGAAAAGTAGGGACACGCTGTCTCTAAATCTTCTTGAGGCATGTCTTCAGAAGGTTGCTTCCTTTGAGATGGATGCCTTATTGGTATGGTGCTTACCAAATACTGAGTGTAGGGATGAAGAGGTTCTTTGAGAACCGACTCCGCAGGGCCAATCTCCATAAGCTTTCCCTTGTAAAGAACGCCAACTCTGTCCGATATGGTCTCCACCGCCCTTAGGTCATGGGTTATAAGCAAAGTGCTTATGTTTTCTTCCTTTAACTTCAAAAAGAGCTGGAGTATGCCAGCCCTGTAGCTCATGTCAAGAGAAGAAGTTGGCTCGTCCGCCACAAGAAGTTTGGGCCTCACGACTATGGCCCTTGCGATGGCAACCCTTTGCCTTTGACCACCAGAAAGACTTTCCGGTTTTCTTTCCAAAAATTCCTCTCCAAGACCTGCCTTCTTGAGGGCTTCAATAACCTTCTCCTTCCTGCTTGACTCTCCATGCACCAACAAAGGCTCTTCCACGATCTCCCTCACCCTCATCCTCGGGTTTAGAGAGCTCCTCGGGTCCTGGAAGACCGCAGAAACAAGCCTTGTATACGCTTTACCCTCTCGGAAGGGGTCTTTTCCATCAAAAAGCATTCTTCCCGAGGTAGGTTTTTCAAGCCTTAGCACTATCTTGCCTATTGTGCTTTTGCCAGAGCCGGACTCGCCCACGAGGGAAAATATCTCACCCACTCTTACATCAAAACTAACCCCCTTAACCGCCCACACATGTCTTTTTGATAACATACCAAGGGTAAAAACCTTCCAAAGGTTTTCTATCTCAAGAAGTTTTTCCTTCATATGGTTCTTGAAAATCTTTGTTCGCTCTTTGTTTTTATATACTGGTCAAAAACCATGGCTATGTTTCTTATGAGAAGCCTTCCCTCTGGCAAGACTTTTATAGCTCCGTCTTCTATCCTCAAAAGCCCATCCCTTTCCATGCCCTTGAGTTCCTCAAGTTCTTCGCTGAAATGTTCCTCAAAGTTTATATCAAACATTTCTTCTATACGGTAAAACCTACAATGGAAGTTGCACATAAGGTCCATGATAACCTCACGTCTTATAATATCCTCACGAGTCAACAAACATCCACGCATCACCGGAAGCCTTCCGGCGTCTATGGCAATATAGTAATCCCTTATGGTCTTGTAATTCTGAAAGTATCCATCGTAAAGCATTCCTATGGAGGTAGCACCAATACCTATTAGGTCTACGCCCTTCTTTGTGGTATAACCCTGGAAATTCCTCCATAGGGTTCCTTCCCTTTGAGCTTGTGCCAGCTCATCCTCTGGTTTGGCAAAGTGGTCCATGCCTATAAAGACATATCCTGCCTGCTGAAACATATCTATGGTCATTTCCAGTATGGTTAGTTTATCCCCAGGTGGTGGTAAAGTAGATTGGTCTATCTTTCTCTGCAGGGGCTTTAGCCACGGTACATAGGCAAAGTTAAAAACAGCCACACGGTCAGGCTGTAAGCTTATGGTCTGTTCTATGGTTCTTCTGAAGCTCTCAGGTTTTTGATAAGGAAGCCCATATATGAGGTCTATGTTAATACTCTTAAAGCCAAGACTACGTAATTCTCCCATAACCTTCTCCATAAGCTCGTAGGGCTGTACACGGTTTATAGCCCTTTGCACCTCCGGGTCAAGGTCCTGAAGGCCCATGCTAATACGGTTAAAGCCCACATCCCTCAATGTCTCAAGTTGTCCTTCAGAAAGATACCTTGGATCTATCTCCACACTTATCTCTGCATTCGCATCAATCTTGAAACATTCCCTTATCCTTCCGAAAAAATCCCTTATCTCCTCGTTGGTTAGAAAATTGGGTGTGCCTCCTCCCCAATGAAGCTGAACGACAGGCTTAGAAGTGTCTAAATACATGCCAAGCATGTCCATTTCCTTGTAGAGGTAATCAAGGTATCTACGAGTTACATCCTTCCTATGGGAAATTATCACATTACAACCGCAGAACCAACAAGCACTCTCACAAAAGGGTATATGAAAGTACAAGGATAGAGGTCTGGGCTGAAAACTGCTCTCTTCAAGCTTTCTTTTGTAATCCTCCTCGCCAACACCCTCATTGAACTCTGTGGCGGGGGGGTAGCTTGTGTACCTAGGGCC
>JAOAIS010000030.1 GCA_026414575.1 Aquificaceae bacterium
ATTGAAGCTGCCAAGATGGTAGACATAAAGGTGCCAGTTGTAGTTCGCATGGAGGGAACAAACGTAGAAGAAGGAAGGAGACTTCTTGCGGAGTCTGGTCTTAACTTCATAAATGCGGTGGATATGTGGGACGGAGCTAAAAAGGCGGTGGAGCTGACGGGCGGGAGGTAAGAATATGCCCGTTCCACAGGCCAGAGAACTAATTGACGACGTCTTTAGAATCTTTGCGGACTTCAAGGAGCACAGCAGGAAAGAGGTTATAGAAAGCCTGAGAGAAATGCTTAAATCCAGCGGAAGGGTCAACGAAGAGGAGCTGGAACAAAGACTAAGAAGTGGTATGCGTAGGATAGACAATCGGATTGCATGGGCCTTGACCTTTATTAGCATAGCAGGGTTAGTAACGCAAAAGAGCCGAGGAGTTTACATCATAACAGAAAGAGGAAAAAGGGCTGTAGAGGGTGGCTCTTACATAGACTTGCGATATCTCATGCGGTTCAGGGAGTTCAGCGAGTGGTACAGGGGGCGGGGTTATACTTATGCGGACTCAGAAAGGGCTGTACATCCAGAAGAACAGGTAGAAAGCGCTTACAGAGGCATTATTGAAAGTCTCAAGAGGGAGCTTTTGGAAAAGCTGAAGAAGATGGAACCCTATAGCTTCGAAAAGGTTGTTTCTGAACTTCTAAAGAAGATGGGCTACGGCGAGCCAGTAGTTACCTCAATAACCAGGGATGGGGGCATAGACGCCATCATAAAATCAGACAAGCTTGGGCTCGACGAGGTGTACATTCAAGCAAAAAGGTGGGGAGAACAGAAGTTAGGCGTAGATGTGGTAAGAAACTTTATAGGCTCTCCAACCATAAAGGGCGCCAGTATGGATGTCATCATTGCCACTTCAAGCTCTACGGAAGATACCAAGACAGAAACCAGCAAACTCATAGCAACTGGTAAAAGAATAGCCCTTATAGATGGTAAAGGACTTGCAAAGCCTACGATAGAACACAATGTGGGTGTATACACCCGCTACACCTATGAGATAAAGGCTATTGACGAAAACTTCTTTGAGGAGGTCTAACATGTCCATATTAGTTAACAAAGACACGAGAGTGGTAGTTCAAGGAATAACTGGAAAAGAAGGCTCTTTCCATGCAACCCAGTGCAAAGCCTACGGCACTCATGTGGTGGCGGGCGTCACACCCGGAAAGGCAGGGCAATCGGTAGAAGGTATACCCGTCTTCAACACTGTAGAAGATGCGGTTAGAGAATCAAAAGCCAACTGCTCCCTTATTTTTGTCCCCCCTGCCTTTGCAGGAGATGCCATAGTGGAGGCTCTGGATGCAGGCATAGAATTAGTGGTATGCATTACAGAGGGCATACCCGTCAAGGACATGATGATGGTAAAGGACTATATGAAGAAAAACTACCCAGAGGCAAAGCTTATAGGACCAAACTGCCCCGGTGTTATAACGCCGAACGAGGCAAAGGTGGGTATTATGCCAGGACATATCTTCAAAAGGGGAAACATAGGCATCGTCTCAAGAAGTGGGACCCTTACCTACGAAGCCTCCTACCAACTAACCCAGTATGGTCTTGGGCAGTCCACCGCGGTGGGTATAGGAGGAGACCCAGTGCATGGACTTTCCCACAAGGATGTCATAGCCCTCTTTAATGAAGACCCAGAAACGGAAGCAATTCTAATGATAGGCGAGATAGGTGGAACTGCGGAAGAAGAGGCGGCGGAATTTATAAAGGAGTATGTGAGAAAACCGGTGTTTGCCTATATAGCGGGGATAACTGCACCACCAGGAAGGCGTATGGGGCACGCAGGAGCAATAATAAGCGGTGGCAAAGGCACGGCTCAGGCAAAGATGCAAGCCCTAAAAGAAGCAGGCGTTCATGTAATAGAAAACCCGGCCTTTATAGGAAGGATAGTATCGGAAACTCTTGGTAGGCTATGATTAAGCTTATATTGATAAGCTGAATATGTGATATATTTTATAGACTCACAATTTCCAAAGGAGGTATTAATATGGCTTTGAAGACCAAAGTGGACCCAGACACCTGCACCTCTTGCGAACTTTGCTACGACAGGGTTCCAGAGGTTTATAAAAACAGGGGTGATGGTATAGCAGAAGTTGTAAGTCCCGGCCCCGACGGTTGGATGGCTGTGCCCGCAGAACTGGAGGGTGAAGTTAAAGAGGTTACCGACGAATGTCCCAGCGGGTCTATAATAACGGAAGAGGCTTAACCGTAAGGGTTGACATAGATACCTGCACCGCCTGCCAACTTTGCTACGACAGGCTACCCCAGATATTTGTTGATAGAGGGGATGGCATACCCCTTGTTATGGCAAAAGTTCCACCCGAGAGAGTCTACGAGGATTTACTGCAGATAGCCGAAGACTGCCCAAGCTCATCCATAATACTCAATTGGACAGGATAGTTTTTCTTGGAACTGCGGGCGGAAGGGCAAGCGTATTTAGGTTTTTAAGAAGGTCTGGAGGATTCTTGGTATGGCTATCCGGAAATCTCCTCCATGTGGACCCTGGGCCAGGTGCCTTTGTTTACCTTCATCAGCTTGGGATAGACCCAAAGAACATTGACCTTGTGGTATTGTCCCACATACATCTGGACCACTCCTCGGATGTTAACGCGGTGGTTGAAGCCGCTACAGACGGTGGTAAACTCAAGGGGGTCGCCCTTTTCGCACCAAGATCCGCCTTTGATGGCAGAGATAGAGTAATCCTACCCTTTGTAAGGGAGAGGCTCGCATGGGAGGGGTTCCTTGAGGAAGGGAAAGAGCTTTCTTACAAAGGTATAAGCGTAAAAGCGGTCATGAAGCACACCCATCATGCCACAGAAACATACGCCCTTCTCTTTAACAACCGCATACTATATGTTTCCTGCGCCCTTTATGAAGATAGGATGCTCAAAGCCTATCCAGAAAAGGTGGAGTTAATGATAATAAACACAACCCTTTACAGGAAAACAAACCCCATAGACCACTTAACGGTAGAAGATGCGGAAAGACTAATAGAACATTTAAGACCACAAAAAGTGGTGCTCACACACTTTGGCTACGAATTCCTGCTCCAGCACGACCCAAAAAGGATTGCAGAGGAACTCTCAAACAAGCATGGTATAAAGGTAATATCCGCAGAGGACTTCATGGAGGTCAAGCTCTAATGCTTGAACATCTATTTCCTGAGCTTAAAAGGTGGTCTGAGGGTCTTGTGCAAGAGCATGGATATACCGCCCTTTTCCTTTTATCCTTCACCGAATCCATAATACAGCCGGTGCCGCCTTACCCCTTTATCGTAGGAGCACCACTCTTTAAGCTTAGCCCTTACATGGCGGGTTTGGTAGCCTTCGCGGGTAACATAATGGGTGCCCTTGTTTCCTACTGGCTTGCAAAATTTTTGGGGGAAGCCTTCGTAAGAAAAATCTTTGGGGAGAGGTTGTATCTTAAGGGTGAAGCCCTCTTTAACCGCTATGGCTTTTGGGCTGTGCTCATAGGAGAACCTTATAAACTTGTCTGCTGGCTTGCTGGGCTTTTTAGCATGCCATTAGTAATCTTTTTAGTGGCAAGCCTTATAGCAAGAGCCATAAGAATAGGTGCCTTCGTGTTTTTTGGAGACCTGCTAAATAGGCTTATAGATTAGTGGGTGCGGGAGGACTCGAACCCCCAACCGGGCGGTTATGAGCCGCCCGCTCTGCCATTGAGCTACGCACCCAAAGAGGAATAAATATTATAAAACCCCTTGACAAGGTTTGCAACCCTGTGGTAGATTAGTGGAGAATAACCAAGGAGGCAGGGCCATGAAAAAGCATCTCTTAGCCCTTGTCTTGGTGGGAGCCCTTTGCAAACCAGTTGCGGACGCCTCTAACCCGGGTTTAGGTATAGGTGGTCCCACAGAGGGTTTCCGTCAAGACATCAACCAAACGGACTTAGAGGTTTTTGACATAGACACAGTCAACAAGATTATAACTACTGAGATGTCCGTGGAAGAGGCAATGAAGGAGCTTGTGAACATAAAAACTGTAGAAACCATAAAACCAGACCTGTGGCCTGTAGTGGGAGTAATAACATCGGACTATGGCTGGAGGATTATGGGCAAAAGGAGAGAATTCCACACGGGTATAGACATATCAGCTCCTTATGGCACGCCGGTGGTGGCCTCCTCAGAAGGTAGAGTCATATACGCAGGCCGTATAAGAGGGTACGGAAATACCGTCATAATATACCATGGCTACGGTTTTGCCACCTTGTACGCCCACCTGTCGGACATAAAAGTCTCTTACTCAGACCGAGTGTTAAAGGGTCAGATAATAGGCAATGTAGGAACAACAGGAAGAGCCTTTGGGCCGCACCTCCATTATGAAGTCTTAAAGTATGGCATAAGGCAGAACCCAATAGCCTACCTGCCTTAGAGTAGTCCCCTTCTTTTCAGGGCGTCCTCATATATCCTCCTGTAGAGGTGATTCCATTCCGGTGTTCCTTCCACTATCCTCCTCGAGTAGGACCTTATCCTTTCCCTTACCTCCTTATCTATCTCCTCCTCTTCCTTGACAGCTTCCATAAGTATATCTTTTATCCTGCTTCTTATTAGACCGGGCTCTTCGTAAATTTCCACGGTTGGGTCTTCCATTATCATATCCCTAATCCTCTGGGCTATCTGGTTCATCCTCTCTCGCCTGCTTGTATGAATGTTCATCTCCTCAGCCAGCTTGCTTCTTATGGTCTTGTAGGCTGTCCTGTAGTCTAAGCTTGTCTCCTCAAGAAGTTCAAGTTTTTCTTTCAAAATTTCCTTAGTCTTATCATCCAAAAGCTTCTCCTGCTCCTCCGCCTCCTTGAATATGGCAATTATTTTTTTCTTAAAAGTGTACAAATCCTCAGGCTCTATTAACTTTTCAGTCTCATAAAGCTCTTTAATGATTCTATCCACTATCCTATCCACCAACTTTTCGGGCAACCTCATAAAGTCCTCCTAAATCCTATAGATTATATCACAAAAAACCATCAAGGATATCCCTCGCCTCCTGGGTAAAACTACCATCCTCCTCATTGATTATTAAGGGCTTTTCCACCACAGGATTGGGCTTAAGATTTTTCAGGGCGTATATACATACCACCTTGCTATTTTTGGTTATTTTTGGATAAAAGAACCTTATAGAAGCTGTATGTATGTTGTATTTTTCCATGTAAAGAATAGCCTCTATCAACCGGCCTGATGCCATCAGGAGGTTAAAGCTCCCACCGTCCCTTAGCAAAAAGCCACCAGCTTTGATAAAATCTTCGAGAGTCGTATCCGCTTCATGATGGTGGGTGTTTTTCTCATTTCTTCCCTTATAAAAGGGTGGGTTCGCCACTATAACATCGAAATGATGTGGCCTAAAAGCCCTCCACACATCCTTTAAATCCATCTCCACAACATGTACTTTCTCCTCCAGTCCATTTAAAACCAAATTGTGTTTTAAAAGCTCCAGCATCTTAGGATCTCTTTCTATGGCCCAGACCTGACACTGATGCTTGAGAGCCAAAATTATAGAAAGGGCGCCAAAGCCCGCACCCAGGTCAACCACCTTTGAACTTTTCCTCACTCCCCTCAGGTTTGCCAAAAAGAGGATTTCCACCACAGATAACCTGTGACTTCTTGGCTGTCTGAACCTTACCTTTCCCCTAAAAAAATCAAACTCCCTATACTCTTCCAAACCTTTCTACAATATCAAGAAGGGTCCTTGCCCTTTCCCTTATTTTCTCCCACTCTGCTATTTCTTCCATGGTTTGGGCGGTTGCCAGTCTCTTCATGGCTTGGTCAAAAAGCTCCTTTTCTCTGCCTGGGTCAATATCACCTATGTTATAAGCTTCCTCCGCAAGGATTATGACCTTTCGTGGCGTAACATCCACAAAGCCGTAAGTTACAGCTACGCCGTTTTCTGGCTTTCCATCAATGTAAACAAGCCCAGGCTTTAGCATGGTCATGAGATACATATGTTTTTCAAGAACGCCTATCTCTCCCTCTGTGGTGGGTATGTTCACAGAGTTTACTTCCCTAGAAAAATGCAAGCCTTTAGGCGTGACGATTTCCACCTTTACCATAGCCATTAAAATTATAGCATGAGAATAGTAGCCGAGAGACTAAAAAGCGCAAAAACCCTCTCTTAAAAAACCTTGCATATGTGGGTATTGTATCAATACCCAAGCCCTACACAAAGAGTTATAGAATATCTGAGGTTAAACCCTTACACCAGCTTGTCTACATAAAGCCCAAAGGTAAATCTTGGCTTTGTTTATGCTCTTTTATCGCTTGTTCAGAAAAGCAAAAATTAAAAGAATCTATTCAAGGTTCAGACAATACATGTTCTGTAAAATCAGACTTCTAAAAAGCTCAAGTCGATAGTGGATGGGGCTATACTTCCATTGGCTAAGGTCAACAGAGGAAGGGAAAAGAAAATAAAGAGATGTTCAGGAGGAGTCTTTGGACAGAAAGGCAGGTGGGCCTTGAAGGAGGTTTTTTGTGGTGGTGCCGTGCTTGAGAATATGGTTTAGAAAAATAGCAAAAGCTCATAGGATGTATGGGGAAAAAGCTTATGGTTATGTGGATGGTATGAGCGTGTGTGACATATAAGATAGAGAGCTCTAAGGCGGTGAGCATATGATGTAGGGTATCATGCTTCTGCGTTATGTGTATGCCCGCTCTATAACCTACTGATTTTTAGAAGGGGAATGTGGGGTAGTTTTTTGGCTTGATGTATAATAGAAAACTATGAAATATGATGTTATCATAGTAGGTGGTGGCGCGAGCGGTCTTTCCTGCGCACTGACCCTTGCATCTTCAAGAGGTAGGGGTTGGCAATGGGCAGAGGGTCGGCGCTACTTGGTGTTTGACCTGTCTCTTATACACATCT
>JAOAIS010000035.1 GCA_026414575.1 Aquificaceae bacterium
CATAGGTGTTGCCTACCTTGTGTATGTGAGGGGTCTTTTGGACCCTCAAAAGGTGTATGAGAGCCTAAGACCTCTGCACACCACCTTCAGGGAGCAGTTTTTTACAGAAAGGTTGTACCATAGGGTGGTGGCGGGGGGATACATGAGCCTTTCAAGGGTCCTCTTCCTCGCCGGTGACAGGGCTTTGATAGACGGCATTATAAACCTGCTAAACCTTCTGTACTTTAAGGTGGTAAGGTTTCTTTGGATGAAGTTGGATATAATGTCCGTTGACCTTTTTGTAAACGGTGTAGCGAAGATATCCTACTGGGCGGGTAAAAAGGTAAGAAACCTGCAAACAGGACTTCTTAACAACTATGTGAGCTTTCTACTGTTGGGAGTAGTTCTTTTGATAGGCATGATCCTTTACAGCATGAGGTGAGGACATGGAAGGCTTTCCGCTGCTTTCCACAAGCATGCTTGCGCCTCTTATAGGCAGTTTCATAATACTGTTTCTTAGGGAAGAAATATCAAAGTGGGTAGCTTCTATTACAAGCGGTTTCGTATTCCTGCTTTCTTTACTTTCCCTATTCTTCTTTGATTTCTCAAAGGCCTATAAAGTCCAGTTCGAAGAAAAATACACCCTCATTCCAGAACTCAACCTGAGCCTTCATATGGGGCTCGATGGTCTCTCCTATGTGATGTATCTACTTACCACCCTTGTATCCCTATCCGCCATCCTATGGTCTACAAGAGACCATCAGATAGGACACAGGCTTAAGGAATACTATATATGGTTTTTGTTGACGGAGACCTTTTTAATAGGTGTCTTTGCAAGCCTTGACCTGATGGTTTTTTATGTCTTTTACGAGCTTACTCTTGTGCCTATGTTCTTCGTAATAGGTATATGGGGTTACAAGCTTAGGATGTACTCCGCATACAAGTTCTTCATATACATCTTTGTTTCTTCTCTTTTCTTGCTTCTTGGAATTGTAAGTCTTGCCAGCGTCCACTACAAGCAGTTTGGCAAGTTCTCCTTTAACTACTTTGACCTTTTGAAAAACACATACCCTCTCGAGTTTGAGGTTTTTATGTTCTTGCTGTTCCTCATTGCCTTTGCGGTGAAAACGCCAATAGTGCCCTTCCATACCTGGCTCCCAGATGCCCACGGTGAGGCACCCACTGCAGGGTCTGTGGTATTGGCGGCCATCCTTCTCAAGATGGGCACTTACGCCCTTCTGAGGTTCAACATAAGTCTATTCCCCGAAGCTTCCGTATTTTTAATGCCCCTGATGGTCCTTTGGGGCATCTTCACCATAGTTTTTGCCTCCTGGTTTACCATAAGTCAGAGTAATGTAAAGAGGTTTGTTGCCTATTCCTCGGTGAGCCACATGGGCTTTGTGGTAACGGGTATGTTTCTGCTAAACACGGAAGGTCTAAAAGCCAGCATAACAGAAATGTTTGCCCATGGGCTTACCTCCTCCGCCCTCTTCATGATGGCGGGCTTTATTTACAACAGGCTCCACAGCTTTAACATGCAAGCCCTGAGGGGGAGCATAAGGTTCATGCCCGTCTTTGCAGTGTTTGTAGCCATAACGGGCTTTTCCTCCATGGGTCTTCCGGGAGGCTCCTCTTTCTGGGGTAAGTTTCTAACCATCGTAGGCGCCAGGGAATACACCCTCCTTTTAGCCTTTTTGGTTATCGTGGGTGCCTTTTTTAGCGCAGTTTATGTTCTTTATCTTCTTAAAACCCTGTACCTTGACACAAAAGAAGAAGGCAGACTAATTCACTTTACCGATATCAGGGGTTTTAAGCTTTTGGCCTTTTTCTTGATGGTTTTGCCCATGTTTATGGTGGGCTTTTTGCCCTTTCTCTTCTTTGCCTTCTATGATCCGTACATAAAAAACCTATTGGAGCAAATAGCATCAAAGGTTGGGGGTTAAGATGGAACAGCTAATAAAATTGGAACTTCCCAGTCTGTCCTTGATAATTCCAGAGCTGGTAGTGCTTCTGACAGGTTTTATCCTTTTTACCCTTGACCTGGTGTATAAAAGGCTAAACCACGCACTTGCAATAACTGTTAGCCTGATAGGATACCTAATAGCCTTGCTATTTCTTTTCCTTAACTGGGGATTGAAGGGGGAAACCTTTTATGGCCTTTACCACAGGGATGGCTTTTCCAGCCTCATGCAGGCTTTTATGATACTGCTTACCATGCTTACTTTGGGCTTTACCCACGCCTACTACAAGCAAAGAAGGTCCACCTATGGCGAGTTTTACTACATACTCAATTTTGCCCTTGTTAGCGGTATGTTCCTGGTATCCTCTTACAACCTGTTGGCGCTGTATGTGGCCCTTGAGGCTGTGTCCATATCCTTTTACATACTCACTGCCCTCCTGAGGTCGGACTTTAACTCAAAGGAGGGGGCATTCAAGTATCTGATGCTGGGTGGTCTTTCTATAGCCTTGGCCTCCTACGGTGCAGGCTTTATGTATCTATACTCTGGCTCCTTGGACCTTAGGTATATTCTTACCCATGTGGCAGAAAACCAGTACTTTTTAGTGTTGGGTCTTGTGCTGTTTCTTGTGGGTTTTGCCATAAAGATAGGCGCGGTTCCCTTTCACTTTTGGTTGCCGGATGCCTATCAGGGCGCACCCACACCCATAACCGCTTACATGGCTTCTGTGGGAAAGCTAGCCTTCTTTGCACCGATTGTTAGGCTTATGCCCTATGTGCAGGAACATTTTGCTTATGCATGGGTAACCACCGTAGGAATCATCTCCGCAGTGACCATGCTTTATGGAAATCTCACCGCATTGGTTCAAAAGGATGTAAAGAGGCTCCTTGCCTATTCCTCCATAGCCCACTCGGGTTACATACTTGCGGGCATTGCAGTGGCAAAGGTGATAGGTTTGAAGGCTGTCATATATTTCCTGCTTGCCTACGCCCTTATGGGTTTTGGGGGTTTTATGGTGCTTGCCCTTCTTGAAAGAGTACCTAACTGGGAAAACAGGCTTGAGCAGTTCTCTGGTCTTAGGTTTTCTGTGCCGTGGCTTTCCCTCTCTTTCATGGTTATATTACTTGCACTCCTTGGCATACCACCCACTGTGGGTTTTGTGGGAAAAGCTCTCGTCTTCATGGCTTTATCCTTTGAAGGGCTCTGGTGGTTGGCCTTTATCATGATTATTGCAACGGGTATATCCACAGGATACTACCTTAGGATAACGGCCCTCATGTTTATGAAGGAGCCCAATCATACCTTTGACCTTTCCATTTCTGGAGGCGAGAGGGCGCTACTTTTGCTCATAACTTTCGGCATTGTCTTGTTAGGCGCCGTGCCTATAATATTATGGAACTTTGTAAGCCTATCCGCAGAAAACCTTTTTGTGAGGTAAAGGCATGGAGTACATGGCCCTGCTCATATTCTTTGGTTTGATGCTTGCCATAGCCTTTGTCTTTGTGTTTGTTAACACCCTTCTTGGTCCAAAATCCTCGGAGGCTCTGCAGGACTACCCCTACGAATGTGGTGTGCCTCTTTACGACAAGTCCGCCCAATCCACCTTCCATCAAGGCTATTACCTCCTTGGTCTTCTCCTGCTTCTTTTTGATATAGAAGCCGCCTTCCTTTTTCCCTGGGCTGTTGTCTATAGGTATCTTGGAATCTTTGGGTTCATAGAAATCTTTCTCTTTCTCCTGATTCTTACTTACGGGCTTTTATACGCCTGGAGAAGGGGGGCGTTAAACTGGCAGTTTGAGGAAGAAAGTCTCTGAAGGAGTGTAGAATGCCTTGGGCAAAGGAAGAAGAGTTTATCAGTCTTAAGCGGAGGTTTGAAGGACTTGAGGTGGAAGAAAAATCAACCATCACAATCCTACACATACCAAAAGCAAGGCTTCTTGACCTATTAAAAGCCCTCAAGGAGGAAAAGGGCTACAAACTCTTCTTAGACCACTCTGTTGTGGACTTTCCGGACAAGAGGCCAAGGTTTCAGGCTTTTTATATCCTCTACAATGTGGACGAGAAAAAAAGGATTGTGGTAAAAACATGGACAGACGGAACCTTGCCATCTATGGAAAAACTATGGTTTGCAAGCAAGTGGGCGGAAAGGGAATGCTACGACATGTTCGGCATAAGATACGAAGGGCACGAAAACTTGGTGCGCGCCTTCATGTGGGAAACATACCAGCACTACCCACTCAGAAAGGACTTTCCCTTGGAAGGTTATGCCACCGATTATCTGCCTTCTTTGAATGAGACCCTCTGGGGTGAAAGCCTTCAGGGACTTATGAACTACGACAGGATGCATACACCAGTCCCAACCCTTGAAGACCTGGAGATAACTGAGAAAAGAAGGCTTCAAAAAAAGGCCCAGATAGTCCTTAACTGGGGACCACTTCACCCGGGCACCCATGGCACCATGTGGTTCCTCTTTGACTTAGAAGGAGAAAGAGTTTTCCAGTGTGATGTGATATTGGGTCAGCTTCACAGAGGGGTAGAAAAGTTGGCAGAGAACGAAATGTACAACCAGTTTTTGGTCTATACGGACCGCATGGACTACTTGTCTGCCCTCTGCTCCAATCAGGCATGGGTTGTGGCTGTGGAGAGGCTCCTTGGCATAGAAGACTTGGTGCCGGAAAAAGCAAAGTACATAAGGACTATGATGGCAGAGCTTCAAAGGATTAACTCCCACCTTCTTTGGCTTGGCACTTACGCCCTTGACCTTGGAGCTTTGACCATATTCCTTTACGCCTTCAAAGAAAGGGAAAAGTTAATGGACATCATAGAGGGTATAACGGGTGCAAGACTTACCATATCCTACACAAGGGTGGGTGGCGTGCGCATGGACCTACCAGAAGGAGCTTTAGAAGTCATAAAGGCTTTTGTAAAGAGGTTTCCTAAGGAGTTGAAAGAGTGGGAAACAATCTTGAGCAGAAACCGCATATGGCTTAGGAGAAACATAGGTGTGGGTGTGGTAGAAAAGGAAGAGGTTTATTTCTACGGTCTGACAGGTCCTGTGGCCCGTGGCTCTGGCGTGCCTTACGACCTAAGAAAGTTTGAACCTTACGATGCCTATGGATGGGTGGAGTTTGACATTCCAATAGGAGAAAATGGCGATGTCTACGACAGGTACTTGGTAAGGTTGGAAGAAATGAGGCAAAGCCTGCAAATAGTAGAACAATGCGTAAGAGCTTTAGAAAAGATGTCTAAAAACGCCCCCTTCTTTGCAGAATCCCCAGACCCCAAAAAGCTAAAGCTGCCCCTCGATGGCATAGGTTTAAAGGTACCAGAGGGCGAAACATACTCATCGGGAGAAAATCCCAGGGGAGAGCTGGGGTTCTACATCTATTCCACAGGGGGAGTAAAGCCCTACAGGGTAAAAATAAGACCGGGTTCCATGTATAACCTCTGCGTATATCCCAAGCTTATGAAGGACAGAGTTATAGCGGATGCAGTCGCCATACTGGCAAGCTTAGACCCAGTAGTAGGAGAGATAGACCGATGAGGTTAAAGTATATACCCTACTACACTTACGAGGACTACAAAAAGTGGCAAGGTGACTGGGAGCTTGTGGAGGGTGTGCCTTATGCTATGGCTTCGTCAAAGCTGATTAATCAGGTTGTATTGTTTAACCTTATAAGGTTGCTCGGAAACATGCTTGAGAAGGAAGGTTGTGAGTGCGCAGGTGCCGTGGAGGTAGACTGGGTAATCTCCGAAGACACGGTAGTGAGACCAGACCTATCTGTTATATGTGAGGGCTTTGAGGAGGAATACATAAGGAAGCCCCCAGTCATGGTAGTTGAAGTAGTTTCAGAAAGCACAAAAAAGATGGACGAGGAGATAAAGTTTGAGCTTTATGAGAGAGAAGGTGTTAAGTATTACCTGCTTCTTTACCCAGAGACCAAGAGTTGGAAGCTCTTTGAGAATGTCTCGGGAAGGTTTTTATCGAAGGATAGTCCCAGGATTGAGCTCAAAGGTTGTGAGATTAGCTTAGACCTTGGTAAGGTCTGGAGGTGAAGATGGAAGGTCTGGTAATTTGGCTAATAGTAACTTTTGTAAAGATACTGGTGATTCTGGGCATAGTCTTGGGAGTAGGAGCATACCTTACGCTGGTGGAAAGGAAGGTAGCTGCCCATATACAAAGAAGGCCAGGTCCCATGGTAGTCGGATGGCATGGGCTTCTTCAGCCTTTAGCGGACGGTCTTAAACTCTTAACCAAAGAAGACCTTTTTCCAAGATACGGAAATAGGTTCTTGTATAATCTTGCCCTTGTGTTGGCTCTCGTGCCTGCCACCCTTGTTTTTGCGGTCATCCCCTTTGGTCCAGAATTTGAAGTATTTGGCGTAAAGGTCAAACCAATACTAACAGATGTAAACATAGGTCTTCTTCTTGTCTTTGCGCTCGGCTCTATGGCGGTATTTGCCATAGCTTTAGCCGGGTGGGCATCTAACTCCAAGTATGCCCTCATTGGTTCCATGAGGAAAGCCGGTATAGTAATCTCTTACGAGGTGGTCATAACCTTCGCAGCGATGGGACCTTTAATCTTAGCTGGCACACTCTCCACCTACCATATAGTGCAAAGTCAAATAGAACAAGGCCTATGGTATGTATGGTTACAGCCTATTGCCTTTGTTGTTTACATGTTTGCCATGCTTGCGGAAACTGGTCGTGTGCCCTTTGACATACAGGAGGCGGAAGCAGAGCTCGTTACCGGCTTTACTGTGGAGTATGGAGGCATGAAGTTCGGCCTTTTTCCACTCGTAGAATGGTACATAGAAGTTCTGTCCCTCTCTGCCATAGCGGTGGTGCTCTTTCTTGGTGGTTGGTCTCCCATCAACATACCCTTCTTGGGTTTTGTAGACCCCCTGTTCTTTCTGGGACCTCTCTCGCCTTTTATATGGTTTATACTCAAGGTTAGCCTACTCTTCCTCTTTGTCCTCTGGCTCCACTGGACTCTGCCCCGTTACAGAATCGACCAGATAACGGAAACCGCATGGAAGGTGATGCTACCCTTAACTCTCTTAAACATATTGCTAACTGCAATCCTTGCACCCATCCTCTGGAGGTAAGTCATGAAGGCGCTTTTAGACCGCTCGTCCATGCCAACTTTTAAACTATCCTGCATTTTTCCTCGGTACAAAGAAGGCCTGAGCTTTCAAGCAAGCACGACAAAAATAATGGAAGCGCTAAAGACCACAACGGAGCGAATAGGCCGGTTTATCCCTCCTGGGGCTACTATAAACACATTCACAAGTAAGAGAGAGCACATAAGTAAGACCTGCAACATAACCACGAAAAACCTCATAAGGAAGTTTTTGGTAATCCTATGGACAAAACCAGAGTGAAGGCAAGGGAAGATAAAAGCATGAAAAGGATTGTAAGAAATTATAATCTTCTTCAACTGGAGGTAGCAATATGGTAAAGAGGGTTTTTGAAAAACCTCTTAGCTGGATAGAGAGAATAATCTTCCTCGACTTTATAAGGGGGCTTTCAATCACCATAAGACAAGCCTTTAGAAAGACCATAACTACCCACTATCCCTACGAAAAGCTCACGCCCCCAAAAAGGTTCAGGGGCTTTTTTGGGCATAAGGTTGTGGATGGTAAGGAGCCACAGCCCGCCTTTGATGAGTGGGTAGAAAGGTTCAAGATAAAAGTGGAGCATGGAAAAAGCAGGTGTGTTGTGTGCATGCTTTGTAAAAGAGCATGCCCCGTGCCACAGCTTTTTGAGATAGAAGGCGAAAAACTGCCCGACGGCAGAAGAAGAGTTTCTGTTTTTAACATGAACATGATGCTGTGCACCTTCTGTGGTTTCTGCGTGGATGCTTGCCCAGTGGATTGTCTTTTTCAAAGCGACATACACGAGACCGCCAGCTATACCCGAAAAGACTCGGTGCTGGACCTTGAAGTGCTTGAACGCATAGGCAGAGATTGGCAAAGGAGAAGGGAGGAAGAGCCAGACAGAATATGGATAGACGACCATCAGAGACAAAGACTTTGGCACGAAAACCATCTCCAACTGCCGGAGGTTAAACAGTGATACAGTGGCTTGTCTTTCTACTCTTTTCCGCCCTTGCAGTTCTATCCGCTTTGGGTGTAGTTCTTCTACCAAACCCCATATATGTAATACTCGCCCTTCTTTCTGTGTTAGTGTCTGTAGCAGGCATATTCTTCGTAGCAGGTGCAGAGCTAGTAGGAGCATTACAGCTAATCATCTACGCCGTGGCGGTTACAGTCTTTTACGTGTTCGTGCTTACTGCAGTTCCTTGGGAAAAGGCTCTAAAGAAAGATAGTCACTACAGGGTAGAGGGGCTATTGTCCTTTCCGCTGGTGCTTCTTCTATACTTAGAAATGCTCTTTGTCTTCCTTATAGGTGTAAGCGTGTCCCCAAAGGGTCAATTCAGAGAATTCATAGTAAAATTTGGCAACACAGAAGTAGTGGGTGGTATACTCTTTAGCAAGTATTTCCTTGCCTTTGAGCTTGTGTCCCTACTACTGCTAATAGGCATGATAGGAGCTGTAATAATAGGAAGGAAGGAGGCTCAGACCTATGACAACAATACCCCTTGAAGCATACCTCATCATAAGCGTTGTGCTGTTTGGCCTTGGCGCCTTAGGGATGATAGTACGAAGGAACATGGTGACAGTCTTGATGAGTATGGAGCTCGCCCTAAATGCGGTGAATGTGCTTTTTGTGGGGGCGGATGCCCATCTTAACCTCGTGGATGGGCAGGTCTTTGCCATTTTTGTGGTTGCCCTTGCTTCCGCAGAAGCGGCTGTTGGGCTTGGTATAATAATAGCGATTTTTAGGCTAAGAAAGGTAGACTCCACCGACGAAGTGGTGGACATGAGGGGATAACATGGAAGGGCTTGTGGTAATAATCTCACCTCTTGTAGCCTTCCTGCTTGTGGGTCTTTTTGGCTCAAGGCTTGGGGACATGGCTTCTGCGGTACTTTGCATTCTTGGTGGTGCCTTTTCCTTTGTCTTTTCCCTGTGGGCTACCGTCAGGGCAATAAGGGAACCCTTTACCATAAAGCTTTATGACTTTCTGCCTCTTGGTGATTACAGTCTTTCTCTTGGTCTTTACTTTGATGCCCTGTCTTCAGTAACCGCCTCTGTAGTAACTCTTGTGGCAACTCTGATTTTTATTTACTCGGTAGGCTACATGCATGACCTATTCGGTCAGTGGGTTTTTAAGTTCTATGCTTATCTGTCTCTCTTTCTCTTTGCCATGCTTCTTATAGTCCTTTCGGATAACCTCTTGGGCATCTTTTTTGGCTGGGAGGGTGTGGGTTTGGCCTCTTATCTTCTGATTGGCTACTTTCACACTCAGAAAAAGGCCTCCAACGCAAGCCTTGAGGCTTTTGTCTTGAACAGGGTAGGAGACTGGTTTTTCCTCTTTGGTATCATTGCGGTCTTTTACCTT
>JAOAIS010000042.1 GCA_026414575.1 Aquificaceae bacterium
AAGCCACATAGGAGAGAACTGGGTCTCCCCCAATAGCTATGGCTACATCCAGCCTTTTACCCATCCTTTTTGCCTTCCAGTAGTGGTGGTTTCCGTCCTTGTGTATCTGCCAGTGAAGGGCAAGCTCTGTAGGTG
The DNA here is from genome assembly GCA_026414575.1 of Aquificaceae bacterium. Taxonomy (GTDB): domain Bacteria; phylum Aquificota; class Aquificia; order Aquificales; family Aquificaceae; genus Pampinifervens. Next base: position 136 of record JAOAIS010000042.1, read on the forward strand.
ATAGCACTTGAATGCGGTATAGCCCTACATTTCTTATACCGCTCTCTGGGTCTTTTGTTATGGTCTGTCCAAAGGTTATGAACCTTCCTCCGTCTTCGGGCCAGCACTGGAGGATGGGGAAATCCAATACATCAATCTTTTCTTTTTTTACGTTTTCCCTAACGGGTCCGTCCTTTACAATCCTCGGAAGGGAGTCGTTGAGCTTTTTGAGTTCTGGTAGTCTTCTGAGCTTGTCAAGGAAGGTATGAGGTATCTCCGGCCTTAGAAGTTTGGAGAGCTTCCAGCCTATGTCTTCAAGCCTTTCGTAGCCCAGAGCAAGTTTTATCCTCTTTTCAGAGCCAAGCAAGTTTGTAACCACAGGAATTGAGTAACCTACAACCCTCTCAAAGAGCAGAGCCTTGCCACCACCGGGCATCTTGCAGACCCTGTCGGTCACCTCAGTAATCTCCAGCATTGGTGATAGTAACTCTTTTATCCTTGCAAGTTCCTTTTCCCTTTCCAGCCTGCTTAGAAAATCCCTAAGGTCTTTGTGGCGCATTCTCCTCTCCTTCAAAGAGACAAAGGTCCTCTCTGCATCTGACCGCTATTGTCCTAGTTAGTTTCTTTGATACTTCAAAGAGCAACTCTCTTATAGAATTTCTAAGGGATTGTCTCAAGTCGTAAAGCTCCTTTAACTTTTCCCTAAGGTTTTTTGCCTTTTCCTCTTGACCCTCCGCAAGAGCGCAATCCATCCTCCTTATTACCTTCTCTGCAGACTCATCGCAATGCACAAGAGCCATGGCAAGATGCTTGAGCACACACCAAAGGCTCTCCACCCTGCTTCTGAATTCACCACCGCCCTCTCCAAAAATCTCAAGGGTGGAAAAAAGGATGTCCCCCACCTTCTTTCTTCTGTTTCTGAGTTCATCTATGTAAAGCGCAAGGTCTTCAAGCTTTGTCTCTCCCTCTATTTCCATAAGATGCTGTTCCGCATGGGCAAGATGGGCTATAAGATAAATCACCTCCTCCACGAGGGCTTCTTCCCACAGCTTGGACTGTTCCATAATAGAATATTCTAAGCCATGATAAAAAGCCTTCCACTAATGCTCTTTCTTGCTCTTTTTATATCCATGTCCTGCTCTGGCGAGGCGGTGCAAAAGAAAGAGCAAGGTCTGCCATGCACTGTGATCAGGGTTGTGGACGGCGACACCTTCCAGTGTAGGTTAGACTCTGGCGAGGAGGTTAAGGTGAGACTGGTGGGCATCGATACGCCCGAAAGCTCACCAAACCCTAAAGCCCACAGGGATGTAGAGAGGAGTGGCAGGGCTATGAAAGAAGGGCTTAGGATGGGGAAGTTGGCAAGAGGGGTTACGGAGAGCCTGCTGACCCAAGGAAAAAGGGTAAGTCTTGAGTTTGATGTGCAAAGAACGGACCGCTATGGGCGCCTTCTTGCCTATGTGTGGTTGCCTGACGGAAGGATGCTAAACGAACTCCTCGTAAGGGAGGGTTACGCACAGGTTTACACCATACCACCCAATGTGAAATACCAAGAAAGGTTACTCTCCGCCCAGAGAAAGGCGAGGGAGGAGGGTAAAGGATTATGGGGCATGTGAGATAATTTCTATAACAGGAAGGTCCAAGATTAGATGTGTATGTCCTCCAAAAATGTCTCGCTGTTTTACGAAGATGCATGCCTTGTATTGCGCCATGCTCTAAGATTTGACATCTTTATTTTCTGTTTATTGCGTCGTACACGAGGGGTAAGATTATGAGGGTGAGAAGGGTAGAAGTAAATATACCACCTATAACCACGCTTGCCAAAGGCTTCTGAACCTCGGAGCCTATATCCGTGGTAAGGAGCATGGGAAGTAAACCTAAGGAGGTGGCGGTAGCGGTTATAAGTATGGGTCTTAGCCTTCTGGAGCATGCCTGCATGATTGCCTCTCTTTTTTCTACGCCCTCCTCCATGAGGTTTCTTATGTAAGAGACAAGCACCACACCATTCAGGGTTGCTATGCCAAAGACCGCTATAAAACCCACCGCGGAGGGAACAGATAGATTGTAGCCAAGAAGGTAGAGGGAAAAGGCTCCACCCACTGTGGCAAAGGGCACATTGAGAATAACCATCAAAGAATCCCTTACCGAACGATAGTTAAGATAAAGCAGGAGAAATATGAGGAGTATGGCAGTAGGCACCGCCACAGATAGTTTTTTCATAGCCCTTTCTTGATTTTCAAACTGACCTCCAAAACTTATAGAGTAGCCCGGCGGTAGCTTTATTTCCTCATTTATTCTCCTTCTGACCTCCTCTACAAAACTACCAAGGTCCCTACCAGAAAGGTTACTCTGAACCAGAGCATACCTCATACCGTCTTCCCTTCTTATCTTTCCGTAACCCTCCGACATTTCCACTTTAGCAACATCTGAAAGTTTTATAACTGCGCCCTCACTATTGTAAAGGGGTATATCCCTTACAACTTCGGGACTTTTTTCCGCAAGACTCACTACAACGGGGAAAAGCATTGTATCCCTCTGCAGTTGTCCAGCTTCCTTGCCACCAAAATAGTATTCCAAGACCCCCATGATGCTTTGAGTGCTTACGCTGTAAAGCTGAAGCTTTTCTCTATCCGGAATAATCCTTAGCTGTAGCTTGCCAGACTGGGCTTCCGTCTCCACATCCACTGCACCCTTTGTGGAAGAAACTATCTCCTCTATAGAATGAGCAATCTGGTTTATTGTATCAAGGTCTTCTCCAAAGACCTTTATGGCAAGGGTTGATTTAACTCCAGACAAAAGCTCATCTATACGCATCTGTATGGGTTGGGTAAAGCTAAACTCTACACCTGGCGTATCCTCTAAAGACCCTCTGAGTTTTTCTTCAAATTCCTGCCTGCTCTTGAAGCTTTTCCATTCAGCTTGGGGCTTCAGGATTATGAAGGTCTCAATGTAGCTAACATCCTCAGGTTCTCCCACCTCCGCCCTTCCTATATTGGAAAAGGTTCTTATCACCTCTGGATATTTTAGGGCTGTATTTTCCACAAGCTTTGCCACCCTTTTTGCCTCTTCGAGAGAAACATTGGGGCTGAGAAAGGATTTTACGAGCAGAGCACCCTCCTCAAGCTGGGGTGCAAATTCTTTGCCAACCCTCGCCATCATGATAAGGGACATGAAAAACATGAGGAAGGCAAACCCTAAAAGCACAGGCCTTATCTTGAAGGCTACAGATAGTAACTTAAGGTATCTTTCTTTTATGATTGTAAAGAATCTTGTTTCTTCCTTGCCCTCCTTTAAAAACCATAAGGAGAGAACTGGCATGTAAAAGAAGGCCACAAAAAGGGAAGCAAGGAGGGCAAGGATTATGGTGAGAGCAAGAGGCTTGTAATATTTGCCCTCCACCGACTCAAAGGTGAATATGGGAAGAAACACGACGGCTATGATGGATATGGCAAAGAACACGGGCTTTGCGACTTCAGAGGTGGACTGTATCACAAGGCTTAATTTATTGGCATACCTCTTTTCCGAAAGATGTCTGTAGATGTTTTCTACTACAACAACAGTAGCATCCGCAAAGAGGCCTATTCCTATGGCAAGACCTCCTAAGGTCATGAGGTTTCCCGACAGGCCTAAGGCATTCAGAAGTATGAAGGTAATAAGCAGGGTAGCGGGTATGGAGAGGGATACTAACAAGGCAACTCTCGGGTTCCACAGATAAAGGGTTATGCCAAGAGATACAAGCATGATACCCTCTAAAAGAGCCTTTTGTATTGTCCTTACTGCTTTTTCGGTTAGGTAGGCTTGGTCATAAAGAATTTCTATCCTTACGCCCTCCGGAAGCATGTCCTGAGCTTTTCTGATTGCTTCTTTCAAGTTTTTGACCAACTCCATGGTGTTCACGCCAACCCTTTTGAGGATGATGTTGCCCTGAACTTCTTCTCCGCCAAGGGTGAAGGCGCCCCTTCTGTTAAACATCTCTCCCTCTACCACATTAGCAACATCACCCAGAAGTATGTAGCCTTGGGGTGTTTTCTTTATTGGTACTGCCTTTATATCCTCTGGGTTCTGGAAACGGCCAACACCCCTTACCACCAAGTCCCCTTCTGTGCTTTGCAAAAAACCACCTCCAGCGCTTCTGCTGTAATCCTCAACTGCCCTGATGATGTCAAGCATGCCTACACCGTGTTGTTGCATCTTTGAAGTTTCCACCATAACCAAATAAGCCTTGCTCGGCCCCCACTGGGATATTTCCTCAACACCATCCACCGACTTGAGGATGGGTTTTACCCTCCACTCTTGGAAGGCTTTTAGATCTTCTAGGCTGTACTTGCCTCCTGTGTCTACAAGGGCATAAAACATGACATTTCCAAGCCCAGAAGTGTTTGGCCCCATCCTTGGTACAAGCCCTTGGGGTAGAAAACCCTGAACTTCTAAAAGCTTTTGGGCTACCAGATTCCTCGCAAAGTAGAGGTCCGTACCTTCCGCAAAAAATACGCTTACGTAAGAAAGCCCAGGCAGGCTTATACTGCGGACGAGCTGAGCTCCCTTCAAACCAGACATCACCGCCTCTATAGGCTTGGAGACCAAAAGCTCTGTTTCTTCCGCAGAAAGCCCAGGCGTTTCTGTGTATATGACCACTTGCGCAGGTGTAGGGTCAGGGAATGTATCTATGGGCAGCTTCAAAAAACTGTAAAATCCATAGAGTATTGAAAAAAGGAGAACAAGAAGCACCAGCAGTCTGAGGTTCAAAACCCACCTTATCATCTCTCTACCTGCGACTTTAGGAATATTGCTCCACCAACTGCTACTTCCTGCCCTTCCTTCAGCCCTTCCACAAGAAGGTAGCCATCGGAGCTTCCGACAACCTTTACCTTTTGGAGTTGAAAGCCATCAGAGACCTTCAAAAAAACAACTTTTTCACCCTTTATCTCCTGCACCGCATCCTGAGGAAGCCACAAACCCTTTATCCTTCCGAGAGAAAGATTTGCGCTAAGTTTCATATTCTCTTTCAAAAATCCATCCCTGTTTTCCACGGACAGCCTTACCTTGTATCTACCCGTTTCTTGGTCAACTTTCGGTGATATCCAGTCAACCCTCGCAGGATATTCTCGGTCTTTTACAAAGAGGCTTATGGTCTTGACCCCCTTAAAAACCGAAAGGTCAGTAGGGTATATATAGACCCATACCCTTGAGTAGTCCTGGACCTTCATGAGGGGCTTCTGAAGGTCAACCGCAGAACCAAGAACCACCATCTGCTCCACCACAACTCCCGATTTTTGGCTTTTTATTACCAGATTGTCTTCCGACACTTCTCCAAGGGAGTTTAAAGTTCTGAGAAGAGCCTTGTATTCGCTAAGGGCCCTCTCGTGTTCTACCTTCGCAGCAAAATAGCGTGCATATGGAACGACCTCCTCCTTGTAAAGCATCTCCTCTCTTTTGAGGACCTCCTCCGCATGCTTGACTTTTACCTCAGCGATTCTTATCTGCGCTCTTAAGTCTGCAACCTTTGGCGAGTAAACAAGAGCAACCGCCTGACCCTTCCTAACTCTCTCCCCCTCCTTAACCAGGAGTCTTCTCACCATACCTTCTGTGGGTGAGTAAACTTCAAAGGCAAGGGAAGGGTCAGCCTGTACCAAGGCAGGAAAAACAAGACTCAGATTTCTCTGCGTTGCTTCCACCCTCTGGGTCTTTATGCCAAGAGCCTGCGCCTTTTCGGGGCTTACCTTTATATGCTGTGCCAACGCGATAGAGAAGAGCAGTACTATAAGGAGCATTTTCATAATCCTCCTCCCAAAACAACATACTTAGCAAACTCCTCATGGAGATTCTTTAAGAGTTCAAGCCTTTTCTTCAAAAGTCCATAATAACTTCTCCTGACTTCGGAAAACTCCAGAAGACCTATAACTCTTAGCCTGTAGCTTTTCAGAGCCAAGTTAAGCTCCTCTTGAGCCTTTGGTATGATGCTCTCTTCCAGCGCTTTTAATTGTCTTTCCAGCTCCGAGTATCTTGCCTTTATACCATCGAGCTTTGACCTTATGTCAAGAAGCTGAGCGCTTTTTGTGGCCGTTAGGGTCTCACGATGGGAGATAAGCATTAGCTTTTCGCCCTGCCTTGCATAGAAAAGGGGAAGGTCTGAAGAGAGACCCACCCTCACTCCATACTCTCTATCCGAGACCTTCTCGGTCAGCAACTCCAACCTGACTCTTGGCCTTGCAAGAATGTTTTCAAGTTCAAGGGAGCGGTTTACAACCTCAAGGGCTCTCTCGTACTGCCTTATGTGAGGTAGTGCTTCAACCTCCAGAGGGACAAAGGGTCTTAGCGTTCTTAGGCTTCCCTCTATCTCTTTTACCTCCTCGCCCGCAAGTGCAGAAAGCTCTTTTAGGGCTGTATGGTAAAGCGGTCTTATTAGTTCAAGCTCAGACAAAAGCAAGAAATAATCCCTCTCCGCCCTGAGTAGTTCAAGCCTTGAAGCTTCGCCCAATCTAAAGCTCCTTTCCACGAAGGTCTTTAGCTCCTCCTGAAGCTTTAGCTCTTCCTGCATAAGGGATAAGAGTTCTTTGTAGTAAAGGGCTGTAAAAAAGGCTCGGTAGACCTCACCCATAAGCCTTGCCCTTTCCACCTGCATGCGTTCTTCTAGGGACTTAAGCTCAAAAGCTCGCACCTGTCTTGCCTTGTTAAACATCTCTGGATAGGGCAAGGGCTGTGAATAGGAAATGTTATATAGGGGTGATCTGCTAAAGCTTTCTTTTGAAGTACCGAGGTTTCCAAGGCTGAAGGCAAAGGAGGGGTTTAGAGATTCTCTATGGGTAAGGAGCTTGCCCTCAAGGGCAAGTTTTTCTGCCTCAAGGGCTTTGAGTACATAACTTCTTCCTACGGCAAGCTCCAGCGCGGATTCAAGGCTAAGGGCGTAGGAGAGAAAAGGCGTTAACACCATAAAAACCAAAGCCCACATAAAAACTTTATTCTACCAGAGTTTTATTAACGGAATGTTAACGTAGTCCTTATCATGTAAATATCTTCCAGCGCTTCTTGCTCCATAAGGATTTTCCACCCTTGACTCTCGCACAACCTTTTGGCTATGTAAAGACCAACGCCACCAGATTTAACACCAAGGGGCTTCTGTGAAAGATTCTCAATAAACAAGCTGTGAGTCTTGAGTCTTACATAAACAGTGGAATTCTCAAGACCATGTCTAAAGGCATTATCGAGAAGCAAGCCAAATACTTCCAAAGCTATATTGGGATCGCATTCAAGTTGGACTTCCTCAAGCTCAACTTCTAATCTGCTCCCGTATAAGCCCAAAAGACTTCCAAAGATTTCTTTTAGGTTACATATTGTTTTCTCGTCCGTATAAAGACCAGCCTCCAGTTTGGAGATCGTCAAGAAGGTATTCACCTTCCTCTCGAGCATGTAAAGCTCCCTTCTGATGGTCTCAAGCCTTCTGTCCCGCACCTTCCTTGATATTTGTTCAAGCTGTAAAAGCATCCTTGAGATGGGTGTTTTTATGGAGTGGCTCAGAGCCATCAAAAGATCGCGCTGGTGTGAAGACACGCCCTTGAGCTGAAAAATCGTCTGGCTGAGGCTTTTGACAAGAGGCTCTATCTCCCTGTAAGTATTTTCCTCTCTTCCCTCAAGGGCAGAATCCACCGCCCTTTGAAATTGACCAAAGACCTTTCTTACGAAAAGGATATAGCCCGAAGTTATAATAATCGTTAGTGTGAGCCAGCCAGCAAAAAGCAGGATAGCAATAAGCCTGAGAAGTTCAAGCTCCTGAGTTATATCAATACCGTACTGCAGAGAGAGGTCCTGATTTGTTCTTATTGTAAGCACTCTGTAGGTCTTTTCCCCGTGGTTGTAGTTAATGGGCTTCTGTTCTGGAGTGGGTGGTGGTATAAGGTCTGGATTGTTGGCTTCTATAACAAGCCCTGAGGGGTTTCTTATTACATAAAAGTGAGGCTGGAGACTTCCATCCCCATCTTCAAAGTATCTCCTTTGGAAGCTCGCCACATCCTCAAGCAGGTGTCTGTCTAAGGCTATGTAGAGAAGCTTTTGCGTGCCAAAGAATAAAAGAAGAAAAAAGACCCCTGAAAATAGATTTAAAAACCCAAGAAGAGCATAAAGGTGCCTTTTTAAGGACATCAGGATACTCTGTAGCCAAACCTTCTCTTTGATTCTATTACATCCTTGCAGAGCTTTTTCCTTATCCTGCTGATAAGCACATCCACCACATTGCTATTCACCTCCAAGCTGTTTAGAGCCCTCTCCATAAGCTCCTCCCTAGATACAAACATGCCCCTGTTGAGAAAAAGATATCTGAGTATGAGGTATTCTCCGTGGGTTAGTTTTACCTCCTTACCGTCGCAGAAAACCCTCTTCTCATCAAGCTCCAAAGTCACACCCTTTACCTCTATTCTTGAGCTTCCAACACCTCTTAACCTTCTCAAGACCGAGTGGATTCTTGCGAGGAGTTCTCTAAAGTCAAAGGGTTTTGTCACATAGTCATCCGCACCCTCGGAGAGAGTGCGCACTTTCTGGTTAACATCGGAAATCACCGTTAGCATAATGACTGGAGTCTTAATTCCCTCCCTCCTAAGTCTCTTAAGCACCTCCGGCCCTTCGAGCGTTGGCAGTAAATGGTCAAGGATTATCAGGTCAAATTCCTCGCTCATGGTCTTGCTTATGGCACGCTTGCCATCCATCACAACACTTACCTTAAAACCTTCTTCTTCCAGCAGTTCTTTAAGAGAGTGGGCAAGGCTCACATCATCCTCTACAAGCAGTATCTTCAATGTCTTGCCCTCTCAAGGAGTCTACTTTTTAGCTGAAGCATCTCATGTTTTAGGTGCATCCTTATCTGCTCTCTACACTCCTTCATATCCCAGTAGCCCTGTGCTTTTTGCACACACTCCCTTTCTTTAGAAAGGTGCTTTTCTTTTACGGTTATCTCCTCAAGTTGAAGTTGTCTGCATTGTTCCCAGTATTTTTCACACCAAAACCCTTCGCGCCTTTCGGGTTTCGCAATGGCTATTAGCATAAAACTCAGCACCCATAACAACAATTTCATGCTTATGTCCGACATTTGGTAGGTAAGCGACTTAAACTCAGCTACCCCTTAGCTTCCTCTTGACCTCCTCCATATCCCTTTTCTTCTGAACCCTTATGGGTGCAAGACACTCCTCCATAGCCCAGTAATCCTTTGCATTCTGAATGCATTCCTTTTCCTTTGGAATGTACTTTTCTCTTATGCTAATAACCTCCAGTCTAAATTGTCTGCACCTATCCCAGTTTTGCTGGCACCACTGTCTTTCTGCGTGTCTCTGCGGTCCCATGGGCGACATGGGTGGTTGTGCAAAGGACAAGCCTGCAAGGACAAACATTCCTAAACCCAAAAGCGCCTCTCTCATGGCTAAACCTCCAGTTTATTTGAATAATTATTTGAATAATATAATATTGATAAAGCATTAACAGAGGATTAATGCCCGCAGAGCCATAAAGGGCGTATAAACGCAAAAGACTGATAAACCAAAGGGCATAGAAGCTGAGTCTTTTTTGTCTTAAGGGTTTGTAGCGTACTATATTAAAATATTAAGCCATTTACTCTTTGAGAGGTGAAGCGATGGAAGTGTTCGAGTATGACTCCTGCGGTGTGGGCTTTGTATGTAACATAAAAGGGGATAAGAGCAATGAAATAGTGCGCTGGGGCATAGAGGCGGTAAAGAACCTTACCCACAGAGGAGCTGTAGGCGGTGACGGAAAAACGGGAGACGGCGCCGGCATACTCATGGAAATACCAAGAAGGTTTTTTGAAGATTACATAAAGGAAAGTGGTCTTGAGATATCGGACACCCAAAACCTTGCAGTGGGCTGTCTTTTTCTTTACGAGGATGTAAAAGGCGCAGTGGAGGACTATGTAAGAAAAAGCTCCTTCAGGCTTGTGGGATGGAGGGAGGTACCCATAGATAGCACCGCGGTGGGCGAATCTGCCCTCGGCGTCATGCCAAAGATATATCACCTGCTCCTTGACTGCAAGCATGTTCCAACAGATAGAAGGGAGCTGGAGCTATACCTTCTTAGAAGAAGGCTTGAAACGGACAGAAAACTAAAGGAAAAGTTGTATTTTGCTTCCCTCTCTTCGAGGGTGCTTGTTTACAAGGGCATGCTGGTGGCTCCCCAGTTGGACATTTTCTATCCAGAGCTGAAAGACCAGAGGCTTGAATCCGCCTTCTGTCTTTTCCACCAGAGATATTCCACTAATACCTTTCCCAACTGGAAGCTGGCACAGCCCTTTAGGTACCTTGCCCACAACGGCGAGATAAACACCATACTAGGCAACAGAAACTGGATGAGGGCTCTTGAGCACGAGCTGGAACACGAGCTTTTCGGAGATGGCACAAAACTCATAAGACCCCTTGTATCTTACGAAGAGAGCGATTCTGCCTCTCTCGACAGGGTCTTTGAGCTTCTGGTGTTGGTGGGCTACAGCCCAGAACACGCCATAAACATGCTCATACCACCAGCCTGGGAAGGCGTGCCATGGCTAAGCAAGGAGGTAAAGGAGTTTTTTGAGTTCCAATCCCTTCTAATGAAGCCCTGGGATGGTCCTGCCAGCATAGCCTTTACAGATGGACTAAAGATTGGAGCCCACTTAGACAGAAATGGTCTTAGGCCTGCTAGGTATGTGCTTACCGAGGACGGCATTCTTGTGCTTGGGTCAGAGGTGGGCATGGTGAACCTTGGCGAAAGAAGAATCCTCAAAAAGGGCAGGCTTGGGCCGGGGGATACGCTAGTGGTAGACCTTTCCGAGGGTAAGGTGAAGGAGACGGAGGAAATCCTTCTTGAACTCTCCTCCCAAAAACCTTACGGTGAGTGGCTTGAAAGGCACCTTGTGAGGCTTTCACAAATAGTAAAGGACTACGCACTACCCAATTCCTACGAAGAGCAAGAACTGTTTAGGAAGCTTGTGGCCTTCGGCTACAGCCAGGAAGAAATAAAGAATGTCCTTGCACCCATGGCGGAGGAGGGAAAGGAAATCACCTTCTCCATGGGCGACGACACACCAATACCACCCCTCTCGGAAAAACCTGTTTTGCTCTTTAGATACTTCAAGCAGAGGTTTGCGCAGGTAACCAACCCGCCCATAGACCCCATCAGGGAAAGGGCTGTCATGTCCCTCAGAATGAACTTAGGACACAAGAAAAACTTCTTAAAGGAGCAAGAAGAACACGCAAACAGGCTTCAGATAGACAGCCCCATACTTCTTCCCTACCAGTTCAAAGCCCTGATGGAGCAGAAGTATTTCAAAGTAGCTTGGGTGCCAATGACCTATCCTAAGGAAAGGAGTTACTGCGTTGTAGAGCTCCAGGACCTTGCAGGTGAAAGGAGGATAACGGACATACTTTATGATGCCATGTACGAGGGCATCACCATATGTGACCTAAGGCTCGGAGTGGAAATAGTTTGCAGAAGAGTAGAAGAGGTGGTCAGAGAAGGCGCCCAGATAGTGGTGCTTTCCGACAAAAACATATCAAAACACAGGCTCGCGGTGCCAAGCCTTCTGGCGGTTTCGGCGGTTTTTAGGTGGCTCTCCGAGAGAGGTCTTGCTAACAAGGTTTCTATCGTGGTAGAAACGGGCGAAGCAAGAGATACGCACCAAATGGCATGTCTCATAGGTTACGGTGCCTCCGCGGTATACCCATACCTCATGTACGAGCTCATAAACCACCTGTGCCAGAAGGGGGAGATAAAGGCACCCTATGAGCAAGCGGTCTTTAATTACAAAAGGGCTTTAGAGGATGGGCTTTTGAAAATCATGTCCAAGATGGGCATATCAACGCTCAACTCCTATCAGGGGGCAAGGATATTTGACACCTTGTGTCTGAACAAGGAGTTTGTGGAAGAATACTTCCCGGGCACGCCCGTTACCCTTGAGGCAGATGGCATCTTTGAGGTGCAAGAAAGTCTTCTGGCAAGACACGATGCGGGTTTTGAAGCGGAAAAGCCAGAGCTGGACTACGGTGGGGATATGAAGTTCAGAAAGGGTGGGCAGTGGCATGCTTGGTCTCCCTTTGTGGTAAGGGCTCTCCATAAGTTTTTGGAAACAAAGAACTACGAGGACTATCGGGAATTTTCTCGCCTTGCCAACGAAGAGCATCCCACCTTCATCAGACACCTTCTGGACTACAAGAGGGCAGAAAAGCCCATACCCATAGAGGAAGTTGAGTCAGTGGAAAGCATACTAAGGAGGTTTGTCACGGGTGGTATGTCTCTTGGAGCTCTTTCTCCCGAAGCCCACGAGGTGCTCGCAGAAGCCTGCAATAGGCTTGGAATGAGGAGTAACTCAGGAGAAGGCGGTGAAGACCCTGCACGCTACTGGACTGTTAAAAACTCTGCCATAAAGCAAGTGGCGTCTGGACGTTTTGGTGTTACTCCCACATACCTTGCCTCCGCCAAGGACATTGAGATTAAAATAGCCCAAGGTGCAAAACCCGGCGAGGGAGGTCAACTGCCTGGTAAAAAGGTTAACGAGTATATAGCAAGACTGAGACACGCCCAGAAGGGCGTCACCCTCATATCACCACCACCTCATCATGATATCTATTCCATAGAAGACCTCGCCCAGTTGATAAACGACCTTAAAGAATCAAATCCAGAGGCGAGGGTATGCGTCAAGCTGGTGGCTGAAACAGGAGTGGGTACTGTGGCAGCTGGTGTAGTAAAGGCCTACGCGGACATAGTCCAGGTGAGCGGTGCAGAGGGTGGAACGGGGGCAAGCCCCTACTCTTCCATAAAGAATGCAGGAAATTACTGGGAAATAGGTTTATCGGAGACCCAGAGGGTGCTTATGGAAAACGACCTAAGGGACAAGGTCAGACTTAGGGTAGATGGTGGCATGAGAACGGGCAGGGATGTAATAATAGGTGCCCTTCTGGGTGCAGAAGAGTTCGGCTTTGGCACTGCAGCCATGATAGCAGAAGGTTGTGTGATGGCAAGGCTATGCCACACCAACCAGTGCCCCACAGGTGTGGCAACCCAGGACCCCAAATACAGAGAAAAGTTCAAAGGCAATGTAGAAAAGGTCATGGCTTACTTCAGAGCGGTAGCCCAAGAGGTAAGGGAAATCCTTTCCCAGATGGGCTTTAAATCCTTGGAAGAAATCATAGGCAGGCGAGACCTTCTTGAGATAAAAACCTACGACCACCTACTCGGCTCCAAGAGGGTAAAACTTGAGGAGTTTATAAAAGATGGATATCCTGAAGGGAAGCCCTTAAGATGCCTGCAAGAGCGCAACGACAACCCAAGGAGGAGCCCTTTAGCAAAAAGGCTTGAGGATGAGGTGGTTCCCCACATAGAAAGAGGTGAGAAGTTTTACGGAGAGTACGAGATAAGGAACATAGACAGGAGCGTTCCTACACGCCTTGCTTACCATATAGCCATACGCTATAGGGACGAGGGTCTTCCTGAAAACTCCATAAACCTAACCTTCAAAGGCACTGCTGGTCAGAGCTTTGGAGCTTTCAACCATAGGGGCATGTCCCTTACACTTATAGGAGATGCCAACGACTATGTGGGTAAGGGTATGTACGGAGGAAGAATAGTCATAAGGCCCTACGATGTGGAAGACACCCAAAATCATGTAATAATGGGCAACACATGCCTGTATGGCGCCACCGGTGGTGAGCTTTATGCGGCAGGAAAAGCCGGAGAGAGGTTTGCGGGAAGAAACAGCGGGGCGGTGGCAGTTGTGGAAGGTGCGGGCATGCATTGTTGTGAGTACATGACGGGGGGATTGGTAGTGGTGCTTGGTAAAGTTGGCGTAAACTTCGGTGCCGGTATGACTGGCGGTCTTGCCTATGTGCTTGACGAAGACATTGACAGGAAGATAAACGCAGGCTATGTGCTAACAAGAAACCTAAAGGAGCAGGAAAGAGAGGAACTAAAAGCTCTTATAGAAAAGCACTACGGTTATACCAACAGCTTATGGGCAAGAAATATCCTCGACAGATGGGAATATTACTCAGAAAAGTTTCGCAAAGTCTTGCCCATAGAGGTCTGCAAGAGGGACGAGGCTGGCATCTCAGATGTATGCGAAATTGAGGTAAAAAGATAAAAGGCTTGAAAAAGCGGGTGTGTGAGATTTTTGAGCTCTTATTTTTTTATAGGCCTTATTACTGACACCCATTCAAGTCTAGTCCTTACAAGCCTTCCACCTTGCAAGTAGCTTACCTCTACAAAGCACTTATCTCTATCCCTTAATGCTCTGCAAGTAAGAGTTGTATTTTCATACTGTAGCGTTGTACTGCCATGCTTCCGGCATATTCTGTCCTCTCATCGCAAGCTCTGTAGTTATGCGTTGCTTGTTGTTGCTGTCCTACATACACAAGCACTGAAACTAGAGAAGGCCCCTTGCTCTCCCTTGTATCTTCCTTCATACCTCATTGTCCCTTGTTGCGATGCTGCCGTAGACTTTATCATAGCTACTTGCATTGCTGTGAGAGTTTATGTAGTCTGCGATACTTTTCCTTGTGCTTGTGGCACCTGCCCAAGTTGTGTAAGCTGTGTTTGCCTAGCTCTTTCCACAAGCCTTTCCTCTATGCCTTTTCTTAATGTGCTGTAGTGAAATGTGCTATTTTCTCTAGCCACTGGTTCATAGCTTAGCGTCCACTCTTGTTTTCCACCTCTAAAGAGACGCACACCATTAAACCTGCTTACATAAGTAGCACCTTTGATTTACTCAACTATCCTACCTTCCTCTGATTAAAAAAGGGAGACCTTGCCATCTTCTAAATCTCCCATATATAGTCCGCAAATCTTACTTCGGTTCCGCCCCTTATCCTATAAAAACCCTACCCCCAAGTCTTCTACACAAGGCAAGACTTACAAAAGGCGTTAGGCTTTCGTCTATCCCTGCCCAGCCATAAACATCCTCTATCCTGTAAACACTTGAACACTTCTCTACTTCCCTTCGCTTTGAACACTCTAAGCATGTACTCAAAGCTTTACACATTCTTTATCTTTTCCTCTACCAGTTTTGGCATAATGCCCTGACTTATCTTATATGGTGGATGCTCTACAGCATAACCCAATAAACGATAAACACATTACCCTCCTTGTCCTTGCAATAGCCCGAATATTGAAAGTCTCTATCCGCATTGAAGACAAGCCCCCCAAGTTCCAATATTCTTTGGATGCCCCTTCTCTACTTCCATGCCACCTACATATATCTTAGTAAAGATTGGAAAACCATGCCTTAGACGATAGCCAAGTTTAGGCTCACCCACATGCACTACTGCCCCATAACCATACATGCCTGACGCTTGACCACCTTTCGTCAACTACTATTAGCTTGAAGCGTCTCCCAGAAGGACCGCTGTCCATCATGTATTCCCTAAAGTCAGGCGGTTCACCCCCAAAAACTATTCCCGATGTTAAAAATCCAAGTATTGCCTACCCCCTCACGCCTTTTATTATAGCTTAGCGTAAAAACAAGAAATCCAAGTCAGGGCTTTTGCCAAAGGATACATTAACTTTTTTTTAACCTTCTCTCTTGGCACAAACCCAAAATACATGCTGTCGTAAGAATGCGCCGACATTCCCATAAGGAAGCAGCATCACCTTGCCTACAATTTGGCTCAGGAAGGGCATCTTTATGTGTCTTACTTTTCTATTGGCGCTTTTTACACTTCCAATTTACTCTCCCTTGCAGTAAGAGGCCTGCCCTACTTTTTGCGGTGTCGAGCCATGATAAGCACTAAAAACCTACTTTTTTTGTGAAAGATGACACTGTTGTGTTAAGTGAAGATGCTCCTCACGCCTGTCAAATCTGCCAACGGGCTCTGTGCTGACATGAAGGATTAGAAAAGAAGTGTTGCCCGCAAAAGTATTCAATCATAGAAATACCATAAACTAATAGATAGTGTAAAAAGGTCCCAAAGTTATAGACTATTTTTAAAGAACTTTCTCGTTCTTAGGACTGCCGGGCCTCATGCCCACGACTTGACCTTAGCGATGAATGCATGCAAAGATATAAAGCCTTAAACATGGAATAATGACAAGGTATACAAAACTCGCAATATCTTAAGACGGGGAGCATATAGGAGCTTAGAATCGGATCAGGGCCTTCCACAAGATTAATGGTTGCACCCTGACAAGATGGCGGACAGAAACTATACTATAGAGCTTTGCCGCAGTACTTGTGGGGTTTTTATCTGTCTTCTTTATGAGGCACTTCTAAAAACTTCATAAAAAGCGACGGAGTTTTTGGATTCTCTCTCAAAGTTCCTGCCTCGGATCGTCAATTCTTTTGTTCGGCAATGTTCCTATAACAACCGTTAAGCCGAGGTTAGGGTTATTATCCTCTGTTATATTATGTAAACAAAGATATAGCGCTCCTTTTACAGCCTCTACTGCAAACCCTACAAAAATCCAGCTTCAAGCCCTTGTAGGCGCTCAAAAAAGAGAACTCGCACAAGGCTTTTGCGTGGCTCTTTAATGTTCCCATTTCTCGCCGTACATGCTGCAATTTCCATCTCACAAGTTGCGCTATACGAATGACTAAAATTATTAAAGTGATAAGGAATCCAAGACTTTTTGCCTTTGCTCTTTACGATTCTGGAGAGACTATACTTGGTGCCATTATCTTCTCGACCCTTTACCCCCTTTATATTACAGAACATTTGGACACTAAAACCTACTCAGCCCTTTATGGTTTTTCCTTTTTTGTCTCCTTCCTTGTAGCCCTTTGGCTTGGCAAGTTAGCAGACTATCACCGCATGAGAAAAAGGTTTTTTGTAATTTTCAGCCTTCTAATTCCACTTATGGGCCTTGCTTTACTAATTACCTTTGACATGCCATGGACCAACTTTTTTCTTTATCTTCTTCTTGCGCTTTTTCACCAGCAAGCTCTTGTCTTTTACAACTCACTGCTTAAGTCCTTCAAAACAAAGGGCATAGCCTCTGGACTGGGAGTTGCCCTTGGCTATGTGGGCTCGGCTATAAGCTTACTCTTTCTTACGCCCTATCTGAGGCTTCCCGATGCCCTTCTTTTGGTCTCTGTTATCTTTTTTCTGCTGTCTCTTCCGTCCCTCTTTGTCTTAAATGAGCCAGAGGAAAGGCAGAAAGTGCAAATCTTGCAGGTCTTGAGGGATAGAAGGTTTATGCTTGTGGTGGCGTCCATGATACTACTCATGGAGCTTGCCCATACCCTTATAGCCATGATGGGCATCTACCTTAGGGAGGTCTATGGATTAGAAAAGGGACAGATTTACACCACCATAGGAATTTCCGCTCTGGGAGGAGTTATGGGTGGGCTCATTTTTGGCTTTCTCACCGATAGGCTTTCCGCAAGCAGGCTTTTTCCTCTTGGCTTCTTTCTATGGTGCAGTTTTGTGATTGCCCTCTACTTTGCGCCTAAGAACTGGCTCCTCCCTTTAGGTTTGTTTGCCGGCATATGCCTTTCCCATCTCTGGACCACATCAAGGGTTTTACTCCTTGAAAAGTTTACAGCGGGCGACATATCGGTGAAGTTCTCCTTTTACTCCCTTAGCGAGCGCGTAGCTTCGACGGTTGGTCTTGTGTCCTGGTCCCTTTTTCTTCTTTTTACAGATAACCACTACAAACTCTCCGCACTAATGATGCTTATCTTCCCCCTTATTGGCTTTTTGCTCTACCTGCTATCATACCGGAGGCTTTAGGTATATGGGTTCAAGTAGCATGGGGTTATCGCCCTCAAAACCTTCCTTTAGCCTCTTGTAAGCCCAAAGTCCTCCGTAGAGGGAGAAGGGAAAAAATTCAAGCTCTCCAAACCCTTGAAGTTTTAGACCCACTCTTCTGCCTTCAGGAATGCCTTCCTTCACCATTTCAACGGGGCCGACCAAGCCATCACGGAAAACCCTGTAGAAAACCGTATTGCTAACCCTAAGAAGGCACACCTTTGGCTCCTCAAAAGGCGTGAAAATGCCCATCATGTGAAGGTTTTCAAAGCCTACGATAGGCTTTTTACTCATGTAGGCAAGGGTCTTCATAAAGGTAATGCCTATTCTCAGGGAGGTAAGATAGCCCACGCCCAGAGAGACAGCAAAGGCATCTACATCCTCTGGTTTTATGTCAAATTTTCTCAGCACTGCGGGTAACTCCTCCAGCGCCTTCTTCCCCATGTCTTCATAAAAACAGCACAGGACTCTGCCATCCTCCAAGAGGGTAAAGTTGAGGAAGGAAAAGGATGTATCCAAAGCAAGCAGTTTCACAGAACTTTGATTATAAGGCAACTTCAGGAAAATGGAATTCTGATGTGCCTTTAAAAACCTAAAAGAAGACCTTTAAAGTTTCCTGTCCAGCATGTTTCTCAACACCGTATTCAGCTACAGACAGAAACCAAAGGTGTTATGCAAAGCAGGCAAGGAAGGTACTCCTGCATACCACCATAAAAACAAAAAAGATCACGCATAAGCCTATGTATGTTGTCTAATCACTAAATGCCCTCTATCAGGCATGCCCCGAGTGTATCCTTCAGCATGGGCATTTATTCCATGCCTCAGACTTAAGGCTTTGGTGATTCAGCCAAAAGTAAAGCCGGGGTACTAAGCAAGGGTGGCGAAGGCGCTTCGGCCTACAGACGCATCAACAAGGCAGGTGCAAAACATATTAGCAGGATGCTCACCAACACCCGACACGGTCAGACATCTTTTGGCAAAGGCCCTAAGCTACTCATAACAATGAGCGTAGTTAAGGAATTTTTACCTATCAAGGGGTGACAAAACCAAGACTATATATATGCACAAATCGCCATTATCTACAAATTCACAGCGCTGGAGCCAAAGGCTTATCACATGAGACCTCCTGACCCTAAAGGTATGCGGTTTACAAACACAGGAACAGGCTTAAGAGAAGGCGCGGTCGTGGGTGAACCGCATGGAAGTAAAAAATGGAGAAAAGAAAGGTAAGAGTTGGACCTTGGCGTGTGGGCATTTCTCATCCAATCTGCATAATTATAAAAGCTTGGAAACATGCCAAAGCCGTAGGGTGGACGGTCTGTAGGGATTGGGTTTAGGTTGAGGGTTCAAAGGGTAGTGGTCAGTCATTGAACAGGGCACTTTCAAAGCCATATAAAATTTTTAACTATGCTTTTTGATATGGAAAATCCCTCAGGTTTTGACCCATATGAGGTGCTGACAGCCCTCGTGGTGCCAAGACCAATAGCTTGGGTTTCCACCATAAGCCCAGAAGGCGTTCCAAACCTTGCACCCTTTAGCTTTTTCAACGCAATATGCGATGAGCCTCCGCTAATCTTAATCTCCATAAGCAAAAGGGATGACGGAAGTAGGAAGGACACGGCGGAAAATATCCTAAAAACAGGAGAGTTCGTGGTGAACTTAGCCTCTGAAGATTTCATAGAAAAGGTAAAGACTACGGGAGAGGACTTTCCTCCAGATGTGGATGAATTTAAGGTTGCAGGTCTTGCACAAGCAAAGGCGTTTAAGGTAAAGGCCCCGAGGGTTGCTGGCGTAAAGACATGGCTCGAATGCAAGCTTTTTAGACATGAAGAGCTTTTTAACTACGACCTTATTTTTGGAAGGGTTGTCTTTGCGGGGGCGGAAAGCCTTGATTACAGGGCTTTAAAGCCTCTTGGTAGGCTATGCGGCATGTTTTGCAAAGTGGTTGAGATAAATCAAGAAAAGAAAATTCCTGAAGATTAAAATATTCTTCATGGCAAAGGTCAAGATAAACAAAAAGGTTTTAGATATACCAGCTGGCGAGAAATTCGGAGAATTCCATCATGAGATTGAAAAGGCAGGAGTTGAATTTGGGTGCACCGATGGCCAGTGCGGTGTATGCGTATGCACGGTCAAGAAGGGTCTCGAATGTCTTGCAGAGCCATCGGAGCAGGAAGAGGAAACTCTCTGGAGAATAGGAGAATACGACGAAACCAGGAGGTTGACCTGCCAGCTAATCATAGAAAGGGAGAACTGTGAAATAGAGTTAGAAACCGATTAAGCAGGCTCATGCCCTTACGACCAACCTACACCATATGTCCAACGCAATATATAAAGCTTGTAAAGACAGATTGAATATGTTTCAAGCACGCAAGAGGCGCAGAAGCCTTCCTTGCAAGGCATATGTCATGGGTGCGCCACGGGGAAACAAAGAGTAAAAACATGGCGACCTAAAATCCCCATAAATAGTCATGTTGCCCTTGTTTTAAAGTGTAAGGTAATGTGGTGGTTCTTTTTTTAACCTTGATGGGCTTCTTGTGGGATAATGTTGTGCATGTATCCCATACTGGAAAAGGTAAAGATCGCTGAGGACGCATGTCTTCTGAGGATAAGGGCGGAGCATGTGGCAAAAGGAGAGCCGGGGCAGTTTGTCATGGTTCAACATACGGAGCTTTCCGAACCCGTGCCTTTGAGCATTCTTGAAATCCACAAGGATGGCTTTAGCTGTCTTGTTAAAGCTGTAGGTAGGTCCACCCTTGAGCTTGTTGAGGAGGCAAAAGATCTATACTATGTGGCAGGACCGCTCGGGAAGCCCTTCCCCGTGAAAAAGTACGGCGTTGTTGCCTTCTATACCTTCTCTTGGGGAATAGCTCCAGCCCTTAATGTGGCGAGGGCGCTAAAGGAGCATGAAAACAAGCTCTTACTATGCCACACCTCAGAGGACTTTTACCTGAAAGAGAAGGCAATGTCGATCTTCGACGAGTTTTTCTCCCTTGATAAATCAGAGGCAATAAGGGCGGACCTTTTTGTTACGACAGGTAGCAACCAACTACCCATGGAACTGTCCTCCCTACATCCACAAACACCCATAGTTAGCATGGTCAACACCCATATGTTGGATGCTGTTGGTCTGTGTCTTGTCTGCAGGATTTTGGTAGATGGGGCGCAAAAGCTGGCCTGCGTAGATGGTCCATGGTTTGAAGCCCATAAGGTTGACTGGGCAAGTCTGATGGATAGGGAAAGGGCTTACCAAGAGCAGGAGAAGGTTGCCCTTGAAGAGTACAAAAAGATGCTAAAAAGGAAAAGCCTCAGAAGCTGAAGGAGTTTTATAATTTCCTCTCAGTATGCAAGAGCAATACGACAAATTCAGGGAGTATGTGGAAAAGCTCGAGCAATGTCAGAAGGAGTTGGAATCTACAAAGCTTGAACAGCAGGCCCTTCATGAGAAGGTTCATAGACTTGAAACGGAAAAGTACTCCTTGAAGGAGAAGGTGGAAAGCTTGACCGAGTATATTCAAAATGTGGAGAGCGCTTCAAGAACAAAGGACGAAATCATAAGGTCTTTGTCAAGTGAAGTAAACACTTACAGAAAGCTCCTTCTGTCTTTTGTTGCTCTTGTGCTTTTTCTGCTTCTTCTCATAATCTATGTTTCCTTGAGATGAAAAGAGTCGTGGTAATACCCTCAAGACTAAATTCCACAAGGCTTAAACAAAAACCCCTTGTTCAATTGCTTGGTAAACCCCTCATAAGGTGGGTGGTGGAGGGTTGTCTAAAGACTGGAGAGAGAGTAATTCTTGCCACCGACAGTCAGTTAATCTACCATGCGGTAAAAGACCTACCCGTGGAAGTAAGATTTACGCCTACTGATATAGCCTCGGGAAGCGACAGGGTAGCCTATGTGGTGGAAAATGAGGATGTGGACTTTGTCATAAATTATCAGGGCGATGAACCCTTTGTCTACAGTGAGGACCTTCATAAGCTTTTTGGTGCTCTGAAGGACAGTCCGGTGTCAACTTTAGCTTTAAGGGATGTACAGGCATACTCGGACCCAAACTCAGTCAAGGTAGTTCTCAGCAAAAACCAAACAGCCCTCTACTTTTCAAGGTCACCCATACCCTACATGACGGAAAGCTCAGATATTTATCCTCTTAAGCATGTGGGTATATACGCCTTCCGAAAGGAAGCATTGCTTAAGTTTGCTCGCAGCGAAAGGGGCAGGCTCGAAAGGCTCGAAGCCCTTGAACAGCTAAGGCTCTTGGAGATGGGATATCCCATAAAGATCATCATCACAGAAAACTACTATCACGGCGTGGATACACAAGAAGATGTGGCCCTGGTAGAAAGAGAGCTTTCCGCAAGGCTTTTAACAAAGGCGTAGTTGAGGGCATGCCCACCTAGGTAAGAAAAAATCCTGCCTTTTAGCTTCATTCCCAAAAGGCTAAGGTCTCCTAAGAGGTCAAGGAGTTTGTGTCTTATAGGCTCGTCCTTTGACCTTAAGCCCTCGGGATTATGAACAAAACCGTCTCCTATGACAACCGCATTCTTGAGGCTTCCTCCCTTGGCAAGACCCTTTTTACGTAGGAGCTCCACCTCCTCCTCATAGCAGAAGGTTCTTGCAAAGACTACCTCTTTGGCGTTCCCGCAGTATTCGGCGCTACCTTCCTCCAATATTCCTTTAACATAGCCCCTGTAGAGGGCACAAAAACCATCGGAAGGCTCCGCCCTTATGTAGGCTCTGCAGTTTCTTACTTCAAGGCTGTTCCTTAGCTCGAGGGTTTGGGCTTCTATTCCAAGGTCAAGGGTTATGTCCTTTATAACCTTATAAAAGTGGTATCCGCTCCCGTCCAGAATGGGCACCTCCTTACCCTTTAAAAACTCCACAGTAAGGTTGTCCACTCCAAGTATGTATAGGACCGCCAGCAAATGCTCTACAGTGCTTACGCTTGCCCCATCCTTTCCAAGCACGGTAGCATGGTCCGTGCCAAGCACATACCTGTAATTGGCTGGAATGTATTGACCTTTTACCAAAAACCTTACGCCCGTTCCTGCCCTCTCAGGGTGGAGTAATATCCTTGAGTGTTCACCACTGTGAACACCAATCCCTTCAAACTCCACTGTATGACTTATGGTTTTTTGATTCATGTCTTTCCCTATATTATTTTATGCAAACTCTATGCCATGGAACTTAAAAGCTCCACCACCTTTTCAATGGTCGGTTTTTCGGGCATTAGACCCTTGACCCTTAAATGCTCTTCCAAAAAGCTCTTTGTAGTTTTGCCAAGGCATACTACCCTCTTATCCTTGAGTAATGCCTCAGTCTCCTCCTTTTGCAAGTTTGCCAAAAGCCCCTTTATAGCGGATGGGCTTGCAAAAACAACCGCATCCACTCCCTCAAACTTCCCAAGAAGTTCCTCCTTTTCGTAAGTCCTCTCTCGCACCGCATAAATATCCAAAGGATAAACCTCAAGACCCAAACTCTTAAGGCCTTCTATCAACTCCTCCCTGCCTACCGCAGACCTAGGCACTAGGACTCTCCCAGAAAGCCCTTTAAAAAGCTTAAGAAGCTCTTCACCGTAGTATTTCTCAGGCATGGCCCATACCTCATAGCCAAAGCTTTCTACCTCCCTTCTTGTCTTTTCTCCCACCACCAATACCTTTTCGTTCCTTAGCCTATGCCGGGATAAAAAATGTCTTACTGCCCTTGCGCTTTGAAAGACTACAAAGTCGAAGTAAAGCTCTGGCACTTCAAAATCCATGGGCACTTCCTCAAGGAGAGGAATCGCTACCACCTCAAAGCCTGCCCTTTCGAAGGTCTTTCTGTCTTTTTCCACATCCTCGGGTGTCCGTGTCAGGGCTACCTTCATAGCCTATAATTTATCCTATGCCCCCTACCAAGGACCTCCTTGGAAAAATAGACATAGTGGAGGTCATATCCTCCTACATGGAACTAAAAAGGGTTGGCAACAATTATGTTGCTCGGTGCCCTTTCCATCCTGACGACACGCCATCTTTTTACGTATCTCCCTCAAAGGGCATCTTTAAATGCTTTGGTTGTGGGGTGGGCGGAGATGCCGTTAAATTTGTGTCCCTATACGAAAACTTGGACTATTGGGAAGCTCTTGACAGGCTCGCCAGAAGATACAACATAACATTAAAACTAAAAAGAAAGGAAAAAGATAACAAGCTTTTGCTTGCCCTTCAAAGAGCGGCGGACTTCTACCATCAGGAGCTTAAAGAAAACAAAGAGGTCCTCGAGTACCTCAAGGGTAGGGGTCTTAGCGCTAGGGCCATAAGCAAGTTCAACCTTGGCTATGGAGGAGCTACAGAAAAGCTTGTAAAACTCCTAAAAGAAGAAGGACTTTTGGAAGCTTACGAAAAAAGCAACAACATTATCCAGATAGAAAAGGGTCTATACAGGGACCTTTTTAGGAACAGGCTTGTGATTCCCATAAGGGATGTTGGAGGCAATGTGATAGCCTTCGGAGGAAGGAGCTTAGATGGCAGCAACCCCAAATATGTTAACTCTCCCGAGTCAGAAATCTTCAAGAAAAGGTCTTCCCTCTTTGGGCTTTATGAGGCAAAGGAACATATAAAAGAGGAAGGCGAAGTTATTCTTGTAGAGGGTTACTTTGACCTTATAAGCCTTTGGCAGGAAGGCATAAAGAATTGCGTTGCGCCTCTTGGCACTGCACTGACGGAGGACCAAGCCCTAATCCTCTCAAAGCTGGCAAAAAGGGTCCTCATTCTTTATGACGGCGACAGAGCAGGTAGAAAGGCAGTTAGGTCTGCGGTGCCACATCTTTTTAGGGAAAACCTAAAGGTGAGGCTGGTTTATCTGCCAGAGGGAGAAGACCCCGACTCCTTTGTCAGGAAGGACCCAAAAGCCCTAAAGGAGCTTATAAGGTCTGCACAGGAAATAGAATTTGAGCTTTTGCAGAAGGTTAGAGTTGGCGACAAAGAAGCCTTTGAGGACCTCCTTTATTTTTGCAGTTTTATGTCTGACAGCGTCAAGAGGTATGAGACTTTGAAGGAGCTTTCGAAGATAAAGGCGCTTCCCCTTGCAAGCCTTCAGGAAAGGCTCATAAAAGTGGATAAAAAACAAGAAAAGGAGGCTGTCGTCCTTAACTACCATGAAGCAGTGCTGTTGGCGGGGCTTTACAGGTTTGGTTTTGATGATGTAAACATAGAAGATCTTAAGCTTTCGCCCCATGTCATGGAGCTTGTGGAAGCCCTAAGAAGGGAAGAGTACCACCTTCTTCCCGATTATGTCAAAAACTTGAAGGTTTATGACCTAAAAAGGGCTTTCATGGAAAGCTTAAGGGCGCTCAGCGTGCCAGACATAGAAACCCCAGAAAACTTTTATCTCCTTAGGCAGAAAAGCAAGGAACAGCCAAGGAAGCTAAGAATGAAAAGGTGATATATTTTATACTATGGAAAAAGTTTTCATTTACGATACCACCCTCAGGGATGGTTCACAGGCGGAAGGAATCAGCTTCTCCATAGAGGACAAAATGCGCATAATTCAAAAACTTGATGAGTTTGGCATAGACTATGTGGAGTGTGGGTGGCCTGGGGCAAACCCAAAAGACACGGTGCTTTTTGAAAGATTAAAGAAATACAAACCACTGCACGCAAAAGTGGTGGCCTTTGGCTCCACAAGGAAGCCCAGCAAGAGGGTAGAAGAGGACCAGCAGGTGGAAAACCTTATCAGGTCTGGTGCAAGAGTTATAACCATATTTGGCAAGAGCTGGGATTTCCATGTACATGAGGCACTCAAGACCACCTTGGAGGAGAATCTTTCTATGGTTTATGAAACGGTAGAGTTCCTAAAAAGGCATGCGGAAGAGGTGGTCTTCGATGCAGAGCACTTCTTTGACGGATACAAGAAAAATCCAGAATACGCTCTAAAGGTGTTGGAGTCCGCCCTTAAAGGCGGTGCGGACTGGCTGGTTCTTTGCGACACCAACGGCGGTTTTTTGCCCCACGAGGTCTTTGAAATAACAAAAAAAGTGAAGGAGGCTTTCCCGGATGCCAAGATAGGCATACATGCTCACAACGACTCGGACACGGGAGTTGCCAACTCCCTGATGGCGGTGCTTGCAGGAGCTAGGCAGGTGCACGGCACCATCAACGGCATAGGTGAAAGGACAGGCAATGCCAACCTTTGCTCCATAATGGCAAACCTTCAGTTAAAGATGGGTTATGTTGTCCTTCCTGAAGGTAGCCTAAAGAGGCTTACAGAGCTCAGCCACTTTATTTCCGAAATATCAAACATGCCCCTTCCCAAGAATATGCCCTATGTGGGAGAAAGCGCCTTTGCCCACAAGGCGGGGGTCCATGCCTCAGCAGTTATTAAACATTCAAGCACCTATGAACACATAGACCCATCCCTTGTGGGTAATAGAAGAAAGGTAACCGTCTCAGACCTCTCTGGCAGAAGCAACATAGTTTATAAGCTAAAGGAGATGGGTATACAGGTGGACGAGAAGTCCCCAGAGGTCATTAAGCTCGTGGAAAAAATAAAGGAGCTTGAGAAGGAGGGTTACCACTTTGAGGCAGCGGAGGCTTCCTTTGAACTCCTATGCAAAAGACACTTTGGCCTCGTCAGGAAGTATTTTGAGCTGGATGCTTACAGGGTGCTAATAGCCAAGCGTAGCACAGACCAATTGCCAGTATCTGAAGCCACAGTTAGGCTTTTTGTTGAGGATGTTAAGGAGCACACGGCAGCCCTAGGCAACGGTCCCGTAAGCGCCTTAGACAGAGCCCTTAGAAAGGCTCTGGAAGAGTTCTACCCTAACCTAAAAGAAGTTCAGCTCATAGACTACAAGGTAAGGATAGTAAACGAGTCTGAAGGCACGAGGGCAAAGGTGAGGGTGCTTATCGAGTCCACCGACGGCAACAGAAAGTGGGGTACTGTTGGTGTTTCCGAAAACATAATAGAGGCTTCCTGGATAGCCCTCACAGACAGCCTTATATATAAGCTACACAAGGATGAGGAGGGTAGTATAATTTAAGCTATGAGGAGGTTGCTGTTTCTTATTCCTTTTGTACTCTCTATGGGTGAACCCGTCAAGGACCAAAAGCTGAGGATTGAGCTGGAAGACAAGAGCGGTTTAAAACACAGCTTTAGGGGTCTTGTCTGCAATGGCAGGTCCATCATCAAGGTTAGGGAGGGCAATGTAGACTACTCTTTAGATTTTCACTCTATAAGAAGTCTTGAGGTATTAGGTCAGGATGGACAGCAAGTTAGGGTTAAGCTCTCTTTCAGAAATGGCGCATCAAAGGAGTACAGCATGCCTGCAACCACCTACTGTAAAACTGACTCCCACATAGGGGAGGCAAGCTTTTACATCAAGGATGTAAAGACAATTATCTTTAACACAGAGGAGAAGTAAACATGAGGAAGCTTAAGTTAATCAGCCTTTTGATAGCAACCTTTGTGGTTGGTTTTCTTTTAGGAAATGCTGGTGCTTCGCAGGGAAACAAACAGGAAGACGACTACAGGTACTTTAGGCTCTTTACCGATGTTTTTAGGACAGTAAAAGAAAATTATGTGGGTGATGTCAGCACAAAAGAGCTAATCTATGGAGCTCTAAACGGCATGATGAAGTCTTTAGATCCTTTTTCTGCCTTTTTTACACCAGAACAATATAAGGATTTTAGGCAAGAGACTGAGGGCGAGTTTGGCGGTGTGGGTATAGAAATAGGCATGGAAAAGGGAAGACCCATAGTCATATCACCTATAGAAGGCACGCCAGCCTTCAAGGCAGGCATCAGGTCTGGCGATGTGATATTGGAAATAGACAACGAGGATACCTCCAACATGATGCTAACCGATGTGGTGAAAAGGATAAGGGGTAAGCCCGGCACGAAGGTAACACTGACCATCATGAGGAGGGGTGCAGAAAGACCAATGAAAGTTGAACTAGAAAGGGCCTTAATAAAGGTAGAAAGCGTAAAGTGGACAAGAACAGAAGATATAGGCTACATAAGGCTATCTCAGTTTACAGACGGTGCAGGAAGGGATTTGGATAGGGCCCTCAAAAGCCTTGCCACGCAAAATGTTAGGGGTATAATCCTTGACCTGCGGAACGACCCGGGAGGCCTTCTTACAGAGGCAATCAATGTATCTGAGCTATTCCTGAAGGAGGGAAAGCTTATAGTCTACACAAGAACAAAGAAGGGCGAGATAAACAGATACTTCTCCAGAAAAAAACCCACTCTACCGGAGAATATACCCCTCGTTGTTCTCATAAACAAGGGTTCTGCAAGCGCTTCTGAGATAGTGGCCGGCGCTTTACAAGACCATAAAAGGGCAATTATAGTAGGTGAGAAGAGTTTTGGCAAAGCCTCTGTGCAAAACATAATTCCCCTTGAGGACGGCTCTGCCATAAAAATTACGGTGGCCCATTACTATACACCCCTTGGTAGGCTTATTGACAAAAAGGGTATACAGCCCGATGTGGAAGTAAAGATGAAGGAGGAAGAAGAGGAAAAACTGCAAGAATTCATAAGGCAGAAAAGGCTCCAGGGTGTTACCGGCCTAATTATTGATCCCTCCCTTGACCCACAGCTCCGAAGAGCGGTGGAGATAATAAAAAGTGGTTATAAAAACTATGCACACACTGGCCGTTGAAACCTCCTGCGATGAAACTGCCCTATGCATATACTCCGATAAAGAGGGCGTTATAGGCGACATAATCCTGTCACAGGCCAAGCTACATTTCCCTTACGGAGGTGTAGTACCAGAGCTTTCTGCCAGAGAACATACAAGGAATCTACTGCCTCTTCTGGATAGACTTCTCGAGGAAACAGGTTTTGACCTAAAAAGGTTGGATTTTATATCTTTTACCCTAACGCCCGGGCTTATCCTATCCCTCGTGGTGGGCGTCAGCTTTGCAAAGACTTTAGCCTACTACCTTGAGAAACCCTTGGTGCCAGTGCATCATCTTGAGGGTCATGTCTACTCGGTGTTTTTACAAAAGCCCGTCCCCTATCCCTTCCTTGCTCTAATAGTCTCTGGTGGGCACACAGACCTCTACATGGTGGAGGACTTTGGGAAGTATCTGCCCCTTGGTGGCACTCTGGACGATGCGGTGGGCGAAAGCTACGACAAAGTGGCAAAGCTAATGGGGCTTGGTTATCCTGGCGGTCCTTTGATAGACAGCCTTGCCAAGGAAGGCAGACCCATATACCGCCTACCAAGGCCTATGATAGAAGAGGATTGTCTTAACATGTCCTTTAGTGGTCTCAAGACAGCGGTTAGAAAGATAGTGGAAGGCGGAGGTTACTCAAAAAAAGACCTATCCGCTTCCTTTCAGGAGGCGGTAATCGACGTGCTCGAAAGGAAGGTGATTCTCGCCGTGGAAAAAACAGGTGTAAAAAGAATTGTGGTGGTAGGAGGTGTTTCCGCCAACTCGGAGTTAAGAAGGAGATTCTCGGAGCTTTCTCAGAAGTTAGGATTTGAACTGCATATACCCCATCCAAAGCTTTCCACAGACAACGCCCAGATGATAGCTTATGCTGGCATGGAAAGATTCAAAAGGGGCGTGATGGCCCCAGAGAGTATAAACCCAGAACCCAACACTCCCCTTGAAGTTTTCGGGAGGCTATGGAGTTAACCAAAAAAT
>JAOAIS010000046.1 GCA_026414575.1 Aquificaceae bacterium
CCCTCAAAGCCTCCAAAGAGGTCTACCCTGGAGGGCGTGCCAGAAATGAGAGAAAGTCTTATGGTGTAAGAGCCGCTGCAAGAGTGTTCAAAGTCCACATACCTTTTGCCGTTGAGTGGATAAGTTTTATGCTCTACGCTAATAACACAGGGAAGGTTAGAAGAGAAGGAATCGGTGGTGGATACCGCACACCTGCCCGAGTTGTCACAGAGTTCTACCCTGTATTGAGAAGAGCCTCCGTACCATACCTCAAAGGGTATGCCCTGGACAAGACGCGCTGGCACCTCCGCATAGCTTCTGCCCTCTATCACCGCCCTTACTCTTAGATGACCTTCGTTTCCGTTTGCCGCCACCACCACAAGACCTGCACCCACGCTCTGCTCTATGGAGAGCTCCAGCATGGAGGTGCCGTCTCCAGGACCAAAGGTATTGCCCAAGGACAGGTTCACCACCATGGGCCTTCCGAGAGCCTGCCTCTTCTGCCTTATGTATTCCATGGCTCTCATAACCGTGGCATCGGTTATGCTTCCGTTTTGGTCCACCACCTTTATGGCTATAAGGCTAACGCCTGGTGCTATGCCCACGCCCCTGCCGGCAAGTATGCCTGCTACTGCAGTGC
This sequence comes from Aquificaceae bacterium, assembly GCA_026414575.1. GTDB lineage: Bacteria > Aquificota > Aquificia > Aquificales > Aquificaceae > Pampinifervens. The sequence goes on from JAOAIS010000046.1 coordinate 620, forward strand.
CATGACCCCCAAAGTCCTTGTCGCACTCGCCCCTCTGTCTTGCCTGATTGATAGCTCTCTGGTCCAGCTCTGTCCCCGTTGTGGCATCGTAGTATAGGATTATCCTGTCCTCAAACTCGGGATGGCAGATATCTATGCCGGTATCCACAACCACTGCCACCACGCCTGCGCCAGTCCTTCCAGATAGTCTGGCACCCGTGCCAAGCCAGTAAGAACCCTGAGGCAGTATAAGGGGGTGAGTGTGAGAAGCAAGAATGAGCCTGCCGTCTCCGGCATTAACACTTAGCAGAAGCTCGCCAGAAGTATGACACTGAAAGATGTTGCCCGACTGGGTGCAGGGTCCAGAAAAGCCCAAGCTTGTGCCTATCGCCCAATAGCTTATGCTCTGCCCCGCCTGAACTGGTAAGCCAAGGCTCATGGCGCCCCTCACGTAAGTGACCGTAGAGGAGCCAAGCAATACGGGATCTAAAAGTCTCATTGGTTTTGGCTTTTCTGTGTAAAGCACCATAGATTTGAGCCTTTTTAGGGCTTCTTCCTGAAAGACCCCCACTCTTCCATCCTTATAAAGCACCTTCAGCTCGCCCCCCCAGGTAATGGCAAGCATTAGGAAAACAATCAACCACATAATTTGCCTACACCTCTTGGTTATAAGTATAATACACTCCTTGAAGAAGCAAAGAATCCTGTAAAAGGCTTTTAAAGAAGGCCTGTAAAAGCTCAGGCTATTTTAGGCACTACCCCGTTCTTGCTATATATTTATCCCCTATGAGAATTGCGGTGGGCATGAGCGGTGGCGTGGATAGCAGTGTCTGCGCCATGCTTCTTAGGGAAGAAGGTCACGAAGTTATAGGTATAACCTTGCGATTTCATCGGGAAGCTTGCGACGGAGAGCTTAGGGTGTGCTGTTCACCGGAGGATGTAAGGGACGCGGTGAGGGTATCCCAGCATTTAAACATACCTCACTTAACCCTTGGCTGGGAACAAATCTTTGAGAAAAAGGTTGTGGAACGCTTCATAGAAGATAGCCTAAAAGGTAAGACCCCAAATCCATGCGCAATATGTAACAGAGAGGTAAAAACGGGCTTTCTTGCGGATTACCTCAAGAAGGTTGCGGACATTGAAAAGCTTGCCACAGGCCACTACGCAAGGTTTGTGGAATACAAAAACAGAAGGCTCATAGCCAGAGCCAAAGACATAAAAAGGGACCAGTCTTACTTCCTTTGTCTTGTAAGGAGGGAGCATCTTGACCTTCTCTTGTTCCCTCTTGGGGAGTTTACCAAGGAAGAAGTCAGGCGTATTGCAAGAGAAAGGGGGTTGCCTGTGTGGGACAAGAGGGACTCGCAGGATGTTTGCTTTCTTGGAGGTAAAGACCCAGGGAGCTTTATAGAAGAAAGGGTGGGCTCCCAAGAGGGATGCTTTTACTACGAAAATAGGCCCGTAGGCAGACATAGGGGCTTTTTCCATTACACCATAGGCCAGAGGAAAGGCCTCGGTATAGCCTTGGGCTTTCCGGTTTATGTGCATCGACTGGACCCTGGGAACAACGGGGTGTACCTTTGCAAGGAAGAGGAGTTATACAGGGACTGGCTTTTGGTGGAAGACATAAACTTCCACCTTGACATAAAACACTGGGAAAGGCCGGTAGCACAAACAAGATACAGAAGTCAGGAAGTGGAGATCGCCGACCTTGAAAAAACCCCAGAAGGCTACCTTTTAAAGTTGAGAAAACCCATAAGGGGGATAACGCCCGGTCAGGTGTGTGCCTTCTACGAAAAGGATGTGCTACTGGGTGGTGGCATAATATCCTCATGATAGTTTACGGGAAAAATCCAGTGATAGAGGCTATAAGGTCGGGAAAAAGCATAGAAAAAGTGCTTGTGGCCCACGATGCTCACCCACCCCACCAAGTTTTGAAGCTATGCAAAGAAATAGGGATAAAGCTGCAAAAAGTCCCAAGACAAAAGATTGAGGAAATGGCAGGCAACAAGAAAACTCAGGGTATATTAGCTCTGCTCAGCCCAGTGGAATATGTGCCCCAAGAAAGACTCTTTAGAGAAGTCTTAAACAAAGACTCTTTTTTTCTTACCCTTGACCACATCACAGACCCACAAAATGTTGGTAACCTCTTAAGGACCTGCGAAGTCCTTGGTGGAGTGGGCGCTCTTATACCAAAGGACAGAGCCTGTCCGATAAATGAGACGGTGGTTAAAGCCTCAGCTGGTGCTGTCTTTTACCTCATGCTCTCCAAAGTGGCAAACCTTTCAAATAGTCTCAGGATTTTTAAAGATATGGGCGGTTGGGTAGTGGTGGCGGAAAGGGGCGGAAAAGATATAAGGAACGTCGACCTGCCTATGGGTTGTGCTTTAGTACTTGGCTCAGAAGGGGAAGGTGTGTCAAGAAACATCATAGAAGTGGCGGATGTTGTAGTGTCCATACCCATGGGCGGCAAAGTCAATTCCCTGAATGTATCCTCTGCGGGTGCCATCCTCATGTGGAAGATGGCAGAAAAAGCCATAAGGGGCATCACACAATCAAAAACATGAAGGCAAGAACCTCCTAAATCCCAAAAGCAGGAAAGCTACAGCATGCGCACCCCAAAGAGCCATGTCCAAAAAGTGGCAAACATGAAGTATATAAGCAATCAAGATTTGGCTTTTTTCTGGGATAAGGCAAGGAGCTATGAAGGCACGCAGGAAGCTGGTAAGGGGCAGGTATAGTATGGGGCAGTTTGTGGGAATGTGAAGGAGCATGCGTGATAGGGTGAAGGACTTGGATGTAGGAGCTTGCGAGGCTTTTGCGACAGTGCATTGAGGATAAGTTTTTATACTTTTTGCTTATACTTTAGAATCGTTGCCACATGCTTATTGGAGAATTTTCAGAGATGCTCTGGATACCCCTTGACAAATGAAAAATTTTTTCATATGATATTTATGTATAACTCAAAAACTTCTAAGGAGGTGTTAACCATGAGCAAGAGCTTGCAGGGCACAAAAACTTTGGAATGCCTAAAGCATGCCTTTGCCGGAGAGTCCCAGGCAAACAGGAGATACCTGTACTTTGCCAGGAAGGCGGACATCGAGGGCTATCCGGATGTGGCCAACATATTCAGGGAAACCGCAGAGGGCGAAACCGGACACGCCTTCGGACACATTGAATTCATGGAAAAGTATGGCGGAGGCGACCCTGCTACCGATATGCCAATAGGCACAATGGAGCAGAACCTTGAGGCGGCTATTGCGGGTGAAACCTACGAGTACACGGAAATGTATCCTGGCTTTGCGAGGGTAGCAAGGGAAGAAGGCTTTGAAGACATAGCGGAGTGGTTCGAAACCCTTGCAAGGGCAGAAAAGTCCCACGCAGGAAGGTTCCAGAAAGCCCTTGAATCTCTTAAGGGATAATCATACCCAACCCTTCTGGGGGCTCCATGCCCCCAAAGTTATAAAAACATAAAAAAGGAGTTTCATCATGTCCGAGCTTGCCATCGGAGGAGTTAAGGATTTTGAATTCAACATAAAAGACCCCAATTTTCTCAACGAGCATGCCCTCTGGGAAGAAGCAAAGAGGGTCTACTCTAAATGCAAAGACTGTAGGATGTGTGTTACCTACTGCCCATCCTTTCCTGCCCTTTTTGACGCGGTGGACAGGCACGAAGATGATGTTGAAAAACTCTCTAAAGAGGAGCTCGCCAAACCCTTAGAGCTTTGTTTTCATTGTAAGCAGTGTTACTTTAAGTGTCCCTATACACCGCCCCATGAATGGAAAATAGACTTTCCCCATCTTTCCCTCAGGTACAAGGTCTGGAAGTTCAAAAATAAAGGGGTAAAGCTTACAGACAAGTTTATGCTGAACACAGACCTTGTGGGTAAGCTGTCAGTCCCCTTTGCTCCTTTAGTAAACAAAATAAACAACCTACCCCTTTTCAGGGTCATCATGGAAGGGGTTATGGGTGTGGACCGCAGAGCCAAGCTACCACCCATAAACTCCGAGACCTTCGTCAGCTGGTTTAACAAAAACAAAAAACCAACAAAGGGAGAAAATGGTAAGGTGGCCCTATTTTACACTTGCCTTCTTAACTACAATTACCTCGATAGGGGGAAGGCCCTTCTGAAGGTTTTTGAAAAGAACAACATCTATGTAGAACTGCCAGAACAGCAGTGCTGTGGCATACCCTTTTTTGACATAGGAGATATACAGTCCGCTACCGAAAGGGCAAGGTATAATATACAGAGGCTAAAGCCCTATGTGGAGGCGGGTTTTGACATTGTGGCACCCGTGCCTACATGTGCCTTGCAGATAAAGTATGAATATCCCTTACTCTTGCCCGATGATCCGGATGCAAAGTTGGTTGCTGAAAGGGTTTACGATGTTCATGAGTATCTTTTTAAGCTCCATCAAGAAAAAAGGTTTAACAAAGATTTTAAGGTTTCCGTTGGCACCATAGCCTATCACATACCCTGCCATCTTAAGTCTCTGAACATAGGCTACAGAGCCGTTGCCCTTATGAGGCTAATACCCAACACGAAGGTACAGCTAATAGAAAGGTGTTCTGGTCATGACGGCACCTTTGGCGTCAGAAAGGAGACCTTTGACATGTCCATAAAGGTTGGCTCTAAACTTTTCGAAGACATGAAAAGCTCCGGTGCAGAAATTTTTGTCTCCGACTGTCCTCTGTCCGGTAACCATATAGAGCTCATTACGGGTAAAAAGGTCTACCACCCTATTGAGGTTCTTGCTATGGCTTATGGGGAAGATTAAGCTTTTATAAAGAAATTAGGCTTCTGTTGTGTCTGATAGGAATCGGGATTATGATTAGAAGGGGAAGGAGCCTATGAGATACTTTCCCCTTGGCGTTGCTGGGCATGTGGACCATGGGAAGACATCCTTGGTGAAGGCTCTTACCTCCATTGATACGGACCGCCTACCTGAAGAAAAAAGGAGGGGCATGAGCATAGACATAGGCTTTGCCTTCCTTGATTTTCCAGATAAGGGGTTGAGGGTTGAGATTATAGACCTTCCGGGTCACGAAAGGTTTATAAAAAATGCCATATGTGGTATTGCTCCCGTATGGGGGGTTATGTTGGTTGTGGATGCAGGCGAAGGTGTTATGCCTCAGACATTAGAACATCTGAAGATAGCAAGAGCTTTTGGTATTGAGGAAATACTCTTGGTGCTTACAAAGGTTGACAGAGTTGATAAGGACACCCTTGAGCTTGCAAAGGAAGAAGCTCAGGAGCTTTTTGAGAAGGAAGGCTTTAGGGCTTTTAGCATCCATTGTGTGTCCTCCCTTACCGGCTATGGGCTTGATGAGCTAAAGGAAGGTATCGGACTCTACGGAGAAAAAAGCTTTAGGAGTAAGGAAGGAAACTTTTTCAGGTTTTATGTGGATTCTTCTTTCAGCGTGAAGGGTTATGGCACGGTTCTTAGGGGTAGTTGTGACTCTGGAAGGGTAGAGGAGGGCGACATGTTAATCCTTGAGCCTCTGGGCATATATTGCAGGGTAAGAAAGATGCAAAACCATGGCTCTTTTGTCAAAGAGGGTAAAGCTGGGGAGAGGCTTGCCCTAAACATACCAGAAGTTGAGCCAGAGCGTATAGAAAGGGGATACTTTCTGGTAAAGGGTATAAAGCCTTCCAACAAGCTAATAGTAAAGTTAAAAGGCGTAAGGAAGGGCTTGCTTAGTGTCTTTTTTGGCATGAGGGAGGTTCAACTTTCTTACAAACACATTTACAATGATGTATTTTTTATAAGGCTCTCCGAGCCAGTGCCTGCAGTGAGAGGAGACAGGGGTCCAGTTCTTGACTCTTCTGGGGAGCTGGTAGGCAGCTACGAGGTGCTTCATCCTTTACCTGTAAGAGGTTCAAAAAAGTTCATAAGGGAAAATCTCTCCCTACTTTTGGAAAGACCAGAAGAGTACTTACTTCTTGAAAGGGGGCAGAGGGGTCTAAGCCTAAAAGAATTTTTCTCCTTTTTTGGTGGCGTAAGGTCTATACCGCAAGCGCCAAGGGCGGGAGAAAAGCTATTCCATCCCAATAGTCTTGAGGAGTTTTCCCAAAGGCTTAGGGAGTTGCTTATATCCAAGGGAGGCGTACTCTCCCTCTCTGAAGCGGTTTCAAAACTTAAGACTTCGGAAGAACTTCTTAAATTAATATTGGAGAAGCTTAAGGAAATAAGGGTGGTAGAAGGGTACCTTCTTGATGTAAAAAGGGCGGACCTTGAGGAGCTGGAAGGCTACAGAAGTCTTATTTCTTTTCTCTCTGAGGGAATAAGGGAGGAAAGGGAACTTGAGCCTTACAAGGACTACTTAGCTATGGCAATAAGGAGGGGGCATGTTCACAGCCTTGGGGATTATCTTTACCTTTCTGGACTTCTTCTTGAAAAGTATGTGGAAAAACTCAGAAGTCTTGGGAAGGTTTTTACCACTCAGCAGGCAAAGGATGTCCTTGGACTCACAAGGAAGTATCTGATACCCTTTCTTGAGTATTTAGACAGGCTGGGCATTACAAGAAGGGATGGAGACAGGAGGACCTTCCTTCGATGAGCCTTTTAAGACAGATACCCCAGGTTTCCAAGCTTCTGGAAGTTTTTAGGGGTAGTTATCCTGAGGAGGTGGTAAAAAGGGGCGTTAGGGATACCTTAGAGAAGGTCAGGAGAGAAATAAAAGAGGGTAAAAGGGAAAGCCTTGATGACTTGCAAGAGCTCATAGAAAAAAGACTGAGGGAGCTATCTTCCACAAGCCTTAAGAGGGTGATAAATGCCACGGGAGTTATCATTAACACAAACCTTGGCAGGTCTGTGCTTGCAGAGGAGGTGGGTGAGTTCATAAGGGAGGTGGCTACCCACTATTCAAACCTTGAGTATGACCTTTCGGAGGGGGCAAGGGGTTCAAGACTTAGCCATTTGGAAGAGCTTTTGCGGGAGCTTACCGGTGCAGAGGGTGTCCATGTGGTCAACAACAACGCAGGCGCTGTCTACTTGGTGCTTAACACCCTTGCCTGTGGCAAGGAGGTGGTTGTGTCAAGGGGTGAGCTTGTGGAAATAGGCGGTAGCTTTCGCATACCGGACATCATGGTGGCTTCTGGGGCTAAGCTGGTTGAAGTGGGCACCACCAACAGGACAAGACTTTCAGATTACCAGAGGGCCATAAGTCAGGACACGGCCCTTCTAATGAAAGTCCACAGGAGCAACTTTTACATGGAGGGTTTTGTGGAGGAGGTAAGGGCAGAAGACCTTGTTGGCCTTGGCATACCAGTTTATTACGACCTTGGTAGTGGAAGTCTTGTAAATATGGAACGCTTGGGCATAAAAAGTCATGAACCGAGCTTTGGGGAGTGTCTTAAGAAGGGCATTCATATAGTTTCGGGGAGTGGAGACAAGCTTTTGGGTGGTCCTCAGGCGGGCATAATACTTGGAGAAAAGGAGGCTGTGCAGAAAATAAGGAAAAACCCCATGAGCAGAGCTTTGAGGATAGATAAGTTAACCCTTGCCGGTCTTGAGATGACGCTGCGTCTTTACCTAAGAGGAGAGTATGAGAAAATACCAACCCTTCGTATGCTCATGCAAAAACCCAAGGAGCTGAAAAGGAAAGCAAGGTGGCTCATGGGTAAGCTAAGAAGTGTTGGTAGCCTTGAGGTCTTCCTTGTTAGGGATTTTTCACATTGTGGCGGTGGTGCTATGCCAGAACTTTCGCTGGAGACTTACTGTGTGGGTGTAAGACACAAATCTTTAAGCCTTTCGGAGCTGGATGCAAAGCTAAGAAAGTCAGAACCACCCATAGTGGCAAGAATCAAGAATGACCTAATCCTTATTGATGTCAGAACTCTTACGGAAGAGGATTTGAAGGATATACTGGACATTTTCAGCAGATTGGAGGTCTGACATGCCCTACTTTCCCCTTTTTGTAAATCTTGAGGACAAAAGGGTTGTGGTAGTGGGTGGTGGAAATGTGGCAAGCAGGAAGATAGAGAAGCTTCTACCCTTCCAACCCAGGATAAGGGTTGTGGCTCCCCGTATTACCCCCTACATAAAAGGCCTTGCGGAAGAGGGAAAAGTCGAGCTTGTTGAGAGAAAGCTGAGAATGGCAGACCTCAAAGACGCTTTTTTGGTTGTGGTGGCTGTAGATGACCTTATGCTTCAAAAGAGGGTTTATGATTACTGTCTAAAAATGGGCATTCACTGTAACGCCGTTGATAGTCCGGACTTTTGCACCTTTCTTTTCCCTGCCCTCATAGTAAGAAAAGAGCTTGTCATAGGCATTTCCACCTCTGGAAAGGTCCCTGCCCTCTCTGCTGGCATAAGGGAACTGATGGAGAATAAGCTACCAAAAGATTTAGATGAGCTTCTGTCAGAGCTTGAGATTATAAGGGAAAACCTGCCAAAGGGAGAGGAAAGACAGAAAAGGCTCAATGCCCTTGTAAGGCGTAGGCTTGGCTTATAATCTTTTTGTGTGGATTTTGGGACAGCACGATGAACCCTACAGAAGACCAAGACCTTCGATTCTTAACCTTGTAGGCAACACGCCTCTGGTAAGGCTCAGAAAAGTAGTACCAGACCATGTTTCATCAAAGGTTGAAATCTATGCCAAGCTGGAACACTTCAACCCAGGAGGTTCCGTAAAGGACAGGCCCGCCCTAAGCATGTTCCTCGATGCAATGGAGAGAGGTCTTCTAAAGGATGGTAAGGTGGTGATAGATGCCACCTCTGGCAACACAGGCATAGCCCTTGCCATGGTGGGTGCCTCCTTTGGCGTGCCAGTAGAGCTTGCCATGCCTGCCAATGTGAGCGAGGAGAGAAAAAAAATAATAAAAGCTTATGGTGCCAAGGTTTATCTTACGGACCCCTTGGAAGGAACGGACGGTGCCATCCTCTTCGTAAGGGAAAAGGTGGGCAAGGAACCAGAAAAATACCTCTATCTTGACCAGTACAACAATCCAGCCAATTGGAAGGCTCACTTCTACTCTACGGGCATAGAGGTGTGGAACCAGACGGGCGGAAGGATAACCCACCTTGTGGCCGGCATAGGCACGGGTGGTACGGTTATGGGCACGGGCAGAAGGCTAAAGGTATACAATCCAGAGATTCAGGTGGTAGGCGTACAGCCAGCCTATCCTTTCCACGGCATAGAGGGCCTCAAGCACATAGAAAGCTCTATAAAGCCGGGTATTTTTGAGGAAACCTTCTTGGACAGGACTATATTTGTGGAAACGGAGCCTGCCTATGAGATGACAAAGAGACTTGCCCGTGAGGAGGGTATACTGGCAGGACAGTCCTGCGGTGCAGCCCTTTATGCAGCCATTAAGCTGGCCGAGGAATTGGAGGAGGGTGTGATTGTGGTGGTTTTTCCCGATGGTGGCGAGAAATACCTAACTACCGCACCTTACAGGGATTTATAATATTTTTATGAAAGTCCCCTTCTCATGGATTTCTGAGTTCATAGACATAGACGGTCTTGACCCTTACAGGGTAGCGGAAGAGCTTACTCTGAAAAGCGTAGAAACTTCCGTAAGCAGGTGGGGTGTTGACCTTGATGGCGTCGTTTTTGCCAAAATTCTGGAGGTAAAACCCCACCCCAGGATGGACCTGAGGGTGTGTAAAGTGCAGGCAGGGGATGGTCTTTATCTTCAGGTGGTATCCGCCGACAGGAATTTGAAGGAAGGTGATGGCGTGCTTGTAGCTCTGCCCAATGCAAGGTTGGGCGACAAATGCATAACTGTAAGAGAATTTTATGGCGTTCTCTCTCATGGCATGCTAATATCCGCTTCGGAGCTTGGGATTGAAGACCAACAAGAAGGCGTTCTAAAGATAGAAGATGACCATGAGCCAGGCACGTCTGCCTATGACCTTTTGGGTTTTGGCGAACACCTTCTTGAGGTTGAGCCAACACCTAACAGGGGCGACCTCCTCTCGGTAAGGGGCCTTGCGAGGGAAATATCCGCACTCTTCCGCCTTAAAAAGAAAGGAAGGAAGTACCCCAGCCATTCAAAGATGGGAGGGCTTGAAATAAGTCTTGAGTCAGAGGATTGCAGAAGGTACAGGGCTGTCCTGATAGAAGGTGTTAGGGTTTTGCCATCGCCCCTCTGGCTTAAAAAAAGACTATGGCAGTGCGGTTTCAGAACCATAAACAACTTGGTGGATATTACCAACTATGTTATGCTTCTTGAGGGACAGCCCCTTCACGCCTTTGATTTCAAAAAGCTCCGCATGCCCCTGTTGGTAAGAGATGCCCGCGAGGGGGAAGTTCTCAAGACCCTTACGGGAACTGAAAAGACCCTTAATGCTCAGAATCTGCTCATAGCAGACCAAGAAAAGCCCCTTGCCCTTGCGGGTGTGATTGGAGGTCTTGATAGTTCCGTAAAGGAGGACACGCAGGCCATTTTGCTTGAGTCCGCCTACTTTGACCCCTACAGAATAAGAAAGTCCGCAAAGTCTTTGGGTATACAGACAGAGAGCTCTTATAGGTTTGAAAGGAGCGTGGACATAGATGGGGTGGAAAGGGCTCAGGACTTGGCCATAAGCCTTATCCTTGAGCTGGCGGGAGGGGAAATTACCGCCCTTAGTGACATTTATCCAAACCCCTACCAACCAAAAAAGCTGTTTCTCGGCGTGGAAAAGTACAGAAGATACTCCGGGGAGGACTTTGATAGACAGTTCATTTCAAAAGCTCTCTCTGACCTTGAAATTCCTCATAAATTTCAGAGGTGTGGCTTGGAAGTCCATGTACCTCCTCACAGAAGCTTTGATCTACAAAGGGATGTAGATTTGGTGGAGGAGCTGATGAGACTCAGAGGATACCCAAACATAAGGGAATTGCCGCTGAAGACGGTCTCAAAACCCTCCCAGGTGGAAAGTCTTGAAGACCTGGTAAGGCAGTTCATGATAGACAGGGGTTTTTCTGAGGTTATAACCTTTTCTTTTGATTCTTCCTATTTTTACGAGATCCTGTCCATATCGCCTTCATCCCTTGAAATCGTAAACCCTCTTAATAAGTCTCAGAGATTTTTGAGAGCTTCCTTGCTTCCCTCCTTGCTCAGGGTGTGTGTTGATAACATAAGAAATTACAACTACCACATGGCCATTTTTGAGCTTGGTAAGGTTTTTCAGGAAGAGGAGGAAACAAGGCTTGGCTTTCTTATGACAGGCAATAGAAGACTCTTTCCTGAGGAGGAGTACTCACCATACCACGCCCTAAGTCTTTTACAGGACATACTCGGTCTTTACTCAGAGACTTATCGCACGGAGGTCTCAAATCTACCCTACTTTCATCCAGCTTTTCAGAGGTCCTTTTTTGTGGAGGACGAGTCCATTGCCTTTTTTGGCGTGCTTAATCCAGAGCTGCAAGACCATCTGGGCATAAGGCAGAGGGTGATAATGGGTGAGTTAAGACTTGGTAAACTAAAGAGGACGAGGAGGTCTTATAGGCAAATAGCCCACTATCCACCAGTGGTCAGGGACATAACCCTATTTATGGACAAAGGTGTTGATGTGGATAAATTAATATCACATATCAGGAGTAAGGAACTTATGGAGGATGTTAGGATTTTTAGTCTATATACGGATGAAAGACTTGGGGAAGGCAAGAAAAGCGTAAGCTTCAGACTTACCTTTAGAAGTAGGGAAGGAACTCTTTCAGATCAGCTTGTGAATGAGCTGGTGGAAGGATTGTTAAAGGAGTTAGAGGAAAAGTTTGGGGCAAAGCTTAGATAAAGCCTGCCCTGTACGTGGTGAAGGGGTTTATATTGGGGTCCACATGGTGAGTCATTAGGGAGCCCGGTCTCCGGAGGAGCCAAGGGGCTTTCCGGGAGGGCACCCACCTGTCGCTTTTGGGGCCCACCAAAGGCTTCTTCTTCCACGGCATGGGCGGGTAAAGTTCTTGCCTTCCCCTCCTTAAAAGGAGGCGGAAGATGAAATTGCTTGACAAGAAAGACCTAAGAAGGCAATACATAGAAAAAAGGGAGAGTCTATCGGAAGAGGATAGAAAGAGGCTATCTGACCACATAGTCCAAAGAATTCTAAGTCTTCCGGCTTTTAGGAGGGCAAGATATGTGCTTCTTTTTTGCCCCCATAGGGGCGAGCCTGATATAACGCCCCTCTTTTCGTGGGTTGTTGAGGGTGGTAAGTTCCTTCTCCTGCCAAGAGTAAAGGGGGATGAGCTAAGCCTTATAAGGACAGAGAGTCCAGAGGACATAAGTCCCGGTGCTTACTGCATACCAGAACCTGTAAAAGGTGAGGAGGTAGAGCCTGAGATAGCGGAGTTTTCTCTGATACCGGGTATCCTGTTTGACAGGCATGGCTATCGCATCGGTTACGGGAAAGGATACTACGACCGTCTTCTTGCAAGGCTTGGGGGTCTTAAGGTGGGCGTGTGTTTTGACTTTCAGGTACTTGAGGATGTGCCAAGGGATAGCTGGGATAGACCAGTAGACCTTCTGGTCACCGACAAAAAAATCTATCAAGGAGGTAAGGAAAAATGACTTCGGAGACACTCCTGATAATTTTCTCCATCGTCTTGCTCTTTGGCGCTTTTTTGGTCTTTATCCTACTCAGAAGGGGCAAGACGCCTTCGCCCGTGGGAAGTGTTCCTGATTTAGAAGAGAAGAGAAAGGAAGCATTAGAGGTAGTCGCTAGGGCTAAGGAAGAAGCTCAGGAGATTCTTAAGAAAGCCCAGGAAGAATATAAAGAGCTAAGACTTAGCGCTGAAAGGGAAGCGGAAAAGATAGTCAGATTGGCTCAGGAGGAAGCGGACAGGCTTAGGTCAATCCTAAAGGAGGAGACGGAAAGAATAAGGCAGGATATGGAGAAAAAGAGCAGAGAGATGGAGGATTACATAACGGAGAGAAAGCAAGAGATACAAAAACTCGAACAAGCCTTGCATCATAAGGAAACTAACCTAGAAAGGAGGGTTCAGGCGCTTGAAAGAAGGGAAGAGGACCTCTACAGGAGGGAAAGGGAGATAAGGGAGATGGAGAGGCAGATAGACCAAGCCCAGCGAGCCATACAAGCCAAGCTAAAAGAGTTGGAAGAAAGGGAAAAGGAGATAGAATCTCTAAAACATAGAGAACTTTTTGAGCTTCAGAGGATTGCCAATATGACCCTCGAGGAGGCAAGGGCCGAACTTCTTAAGAGGGTAGAAGAGGAGGCAAGGATAGAAATCGTAAGGCTGATGAAACGTATAGAGGAAGAGGCCACCGAGAGGGCGGAGTTTGAAGCCAAAAAGATAATCACCACTGCAGTCCAGAGGCTTTCTTCTGAAATTGCCATAAACTATACAACCACCACTGTGGAGCTTCCCAGCAACGAGTTCAAGGGAAGGATAATAGGTAGGGAAGGTAGAAACATAAGGACTTTTGAGCTTCTGACGGGCGTTGACCTAATTATAGATGACACCCCCGACATAGTTACCATATCCTCCTTTGACCCAATGAGAAGAGAACTCGCAAAGGATGCCATAGAAAAACTCATACAGGACGGAAGGATACACCCGGCTCGCATAGAGGAGGTGGTGGCAGAGGTTAAAAAGGAGATGGACGAAAAAATTAGGAAAATGGGAGAAGAAACCTGCATGGAGCTTGGGCTCTATGATATAAACCCCGGTCTTTACTATTACATAGGAAAACTCTACTACAGAACCAGCTACTCCCAAAATGTCCTCCTTCATTCAAAGGAGGTTGCTTACATAGCAGGCATGATGGCGGAAGAGCTTGGGCTTGATGCCAAGATGGCAAGGAGAGCAGGGCTTTTGCACGATGTAGGGAAGGCTGTATCCCATGAGCTTGGCGGTTCTCATACGGACATAGGGATAGAACTCTGCAGGCGCTATGTTGAACCAGATCCCGTGCTTAACGCCATAAAAGCCCACCACAACGAAGAGCCAGTCAGATATCCAGAAGTTGCTCTAGTATGTGCTGCCGATGCCCTCTCGGCAGCAAGACCAGGAGCGAGAAGGGAAAGCCTTGAGGCCTATCTCAAGAGGCTTGAAAAGCTTGAGGAGATAGTGAAATCCTTCAGGGGTGTGCAAAATGCCTATGCGGTGCAGGCAGGCAGAGAAGTAAGGGTTATTGTAAGCCCAGAGGAAATAAGCGATGAGGAGGCTTACATACTCTCCAAGAATATAGCCAGAAAGATAGAAGAGGAAATGCAGTTCCCCGGGCAGATAAAGGTAGTGGTCATAAGGGAGACAAGACATGTGGAGTATGCCAAGTAATAGCTCACGAGCTTACTTTTATCAAAAAAAATACATACATTCTGCACCATGGGGAGGCGGGCCTTGCCCTCCACCTCATTTATGAGTCTAATACCAAGGGGATGCTCAGTGTTTCAATGTAATCTGAGAGGCTTTGCGGTGAGTGTTAAAATATAAACTTTAATGAAAAAGGTTTTAATTCTCGGTAGTGGGCCAAACCGCATAGGGCAGGGTATAGAGTTTGATTATGCCTGTGTTCATGCGGTTTTTGCCCTTAGAGATGAGGGTATAAAAACTGTGATGCTTAACTGCAACCCCGAAACAGTTTCCACAGACTATGACACGGCCGATGTGCTCTACTTTGAGCCAGTTGTACTGGAGAATGTGCTGGAAGTCATCAGAAGAGAAAAGGTGGAGGGCGTTTTTCTTCAGTTTGGGGGTCAGACGCCCCTTAAGTTGTCTTTAGCCCTAAAAAACCTTGGCGTTAACATCCTTGGCACATCACCGGAAAGCATAGATATAGCCGAAGACAGGGAGCTTTTCAGAAATCTCGTAAAAAGACTTGGCATAAAACAGCCAGAAAGTGGAACTGCAAGGACAAGGGAAGAAGCACTAAAGGTCGCCGAGAGTTTAGGCTATCCGGTTCTGGTAAGACCTTCCTATGTGTTAGGCGGTAGAGCTATGAGGATAGTCTATGACAGGGAGGATCTTCTTCGATATCTTGAAGAGGCAGTTAGCGTAAGCTACGAAAGACCCATACTTATTGACAAATACCTTTCAGATAGCGTAGAGGTAGATGTGGATGCGATAGGAGACGGAAGGGATTATCTCATAGGTGCTGTTATGGAACACATAGAGGAGGCTGGTGTTCACTCGGGCGATAGCGCCGCCAGTATACCTCCCTACAGTCTTCCACACGAAGTAACGGAGGAGATAAAAAGACAGTCAAAGCTTATAGCCAGAGAGCTTTTGGTAAGGGGTCTTGCCAACCTTCAGTTTGCGGTAAAGGATGGGCAGGTCTATGTGCTTGAGGTAAACCTAAGAGCTTCAAGGACTGTGCCTTTTGTAAGCAAGACCATAGGCTACCCCCTTGCAAAGCTTTCTGCCCTTGTGGGTATAGGCAAGAGCCTTAGAGAGCTTTTGCCAGAGGTATTTGAACGCCTTGAAAAGGGTAAAGCGCATCCAGCCAGCGACTTCATGCCTTCTGATAAGGTGGTGTATTCGGTAAAGGAGGTAGTTTTCCCATGGAGCAGGTTTCCAGAGGAAGACCCGGTGCTAGGACCAGAGATGAAGAGCACCGGGGAGGTCATGGGTATTGCGGATTGCTTTGGACTTGCCTATTACAAGGCTCAGCTGTCTGCTGGCAGTAAACTTCCGACGGGTGGCAAGGTCTTTATTAGCGTGGCGGACAAGGACAAACCCAGGGTGGTAGAGCTTGCGGAAGGTTTTCTTAGGCTTGGCTTTGAGGTGTATGCGACCTACGGCACATACCTATTTTTGAAAAACAAGGGTCTTGATGTAAAGCATGTCCTCAAGGTTTCCGAGGGAAGACCTCATGTGGTGGACATGATAAAAAATCAAGAAATAAACCTCATAATAAACACGCCCACAGGCAGAAGAGAAAGGAGCGATGCCTACCACATAAGGAGGTCTGCGGTTCAGTATGGTGTACCTTACACTACAACCATAAGAGGAGGGTATGCCATGCTTGAAGCCATAAGAAGCTACCTTTCAAGCGGAGGCAGGTTAAAGGTCTATGCTTTACAAGACCTATGAAGATTGTGCTCACTGGTCCACCGGGTATAGGTAAAACCACCATAATAAAAAAGCTGGTTAAGGCTCTTGGGAATAGGGCTTTAGGTTTTTGGACGGAGGAGGTCAGAGATCAAAAAACTAAAGAACGGGTAGGCTTTAAGGTGGTTACCACTGAAGGTAAAAGCCTAATCTTCGCAAGTAAAAGGTACGCTTCCAAGCATCTTGTCGGTTCTTACGGTGTAAAGGTTGAAAGGTTTGAAGATATAGTATTGCCCGTGCTTCAAAAAGCCTTGCGGGAGAACAAACTGGTGGTCATAGACGAAGTTGGCAAGATGGAACTCTTTTCAAAGCCTTTTAAGACTATAGTGAGAGAGCTTGTTCACGACCCCAAGAAAAGTCTAATGCTTACCATACCCATAAGGGATGTAGACCCTCTCGTTGGGGAGATAAGGAGGCTTGTCGGGGCTGTAATTGTAGAGGTTACAAAGGATAACAGAGACAGTCTTCCGGAGGACCTGCTCAGCCTTCTTGACAGGATGTAAGTCCTTAGAGTATAGTTTTCCTTTGCCTCCACCAGAGGTAAAGGAGGGTTTAACATGAAAAGGATGGTGCTTTTGGCTTTTGTGCTTAGCTTCCTTAGCCTCTCCGTGCCCACATACCCCTCCTTTTCAAAGGAAAAGGTAGTGCAGGGAAAGGCTAAGGTGGAAAAAAGTGAGAAAGCTTCCAAAGCAAACAAGAAGACAGCTTACAAAAGGCCTCGCTACGCAAAGAATATAAATCAGCCTCATGAGGGCGACCTTTTAAAGTTGGAGGGTATGGTAAAGGGTCTTAATGAACAGTGAAGAGCTAAGGCTCATAGAAGAGCTAAAGATAAGGCAGGGCGACACTTGGCGCGTGCTCAAGATAATGAGCGAGTTCGTCCAGGGTTTTGACACCCTCTCTTCCGTTGGTCCTGCCATAACCTTTTTTGGAAGTTCCAGGCTAACCGAAGAGGACCACTACTACAAAATGGCCTACAGAACCGCCTTTATGCTGGGGAGTTTGGGCTTCCACATAGTTACAGGTGGAGGACCAGGCATCATGGAAGCAGCCAATAGGGGAGGGAAGGACGCCGGAACTCTATCGGTGGGCTTAAACATACAGATACCCGCAGAACAGGTGCCAAATCCATATCAGAATCTTTCTTTGAATTTTAACTACTTCTTTGTGAGAAAGGTTATGCTGTTGAGGTACTCAACCGCGTATTTAATATTTCCAGGGGGCTTTGGAACCCTGGACGAGCTTTTTGAAGCCCTTACTCTAATACAGACAAATAAAAGTCCCTCCTTTCCCATTATCCTTTTTGGCTACGACTACTGGTCAAAGCTCATAGGCTTTATGCGGGATGCCATGTTGAGCTACCGCACCATAGGGGAAGAAGACCTGAGCCTTATCTCCCTTTGCGACGCTCCAGAGGAAGCCATGGAACTGGTGCTTGAGGAAATGAAGAGACTTTACAACAAGATGAGGGACAGAGAGGTTTACAGTCAAATGCTTGAAAGACTCGAAGTTATACTTAATAGAGCTGGGGTTCTGCCTTGAAGCTTTTACACATAGCAGACCTGCATGCGGGCAAAAGGCTATACGAGCGTGTGAACAGGAATGAAGATTTATCCTACGCCCTTGAACAGGTGGTAAGAATATGCAAAGAAGAGGACGTAGAGTTACTCCTAATTGCTGGGGATGTTTTTGACAAGAAAAGCCCAGACTTTGAATCTCAAGGGATGGTTTTAGAGTTTCTTGCAGAGCTTAATTCTATGAGGCTTCACACACTCTTAATAGCCGGAAACCATGACAGCTACGACTTTATGAAAATATACAAGAATCTGAGGAAGTTGGCAAACATACATGTCTTTGACAGACCCACAAAACACATTTCAGAGACGATTTTTGAGTATAAAGACCTAAAGGTGGCATGTCTTCCCTACCCTGATGAGAGGGTGATAACGCACCTTCACGAAGAAAAGGAAAGGAGCTACGCGGAGAAGGTTGCCAAATATATGAAGGCTCTGGCGCAGGAGGTAAAGGACGCCAGATACAGGATTCTCCTTTCCCACCTTATGCTGGACAAGGCCTTGATAACTGGCAGTGAGCTTCCTTCCACCGTAGGCCCCTACTATGCGGTGAGGGTGGACACCATACCCGAAGAGTTTCATTATGCGGCGCTTGGACATGTTCACAGAAATCAGAGGGTTGAGGGTGCAGTTCCCAAGGTTTACTATTCGGGCAGTCTGTATCAGATTGACTTCTCTGAAAGGGGCATGGATAAGTTTGTTAATCTGGTTGTGCTCGAAAACGGTCTTGTGCGCGTAATTCCTTTAGTCCTATCCTTGAAAAGGCAGTTGGTGGATATAAAGCTGGGAGAAGAGGAAGACATAGAGAGGGCCTTAGCGCCATTCGCAGACAAGGATGTGCTGGTAAGGGTACAGATGAGGGTTAGCATGAAGGACACTTCTTACAATCTCAAAAAGGAGCTGGTTCACAGGATACTTGGCGACAAGCTGGCTAAGTTGGAGATTGAGCCCGTGGATGGGGGTGAGCTCGCGAAGACTGAAGGTGAGGAGTTTAATCTTCTTTGGCTTTATGGGGAGTTTCATAAGCAGAGGTATGGCTCAGAACCAACAAAGGAACTGGCGGAGCTTTTTGTAAAGCTCATGGATAGGGTTAGCCATGAGGCCGGTCAGGCTTGAGCTTGAAAACTTTGGAGTATACAGGGGCAAACACATTCTTGACCTTTCTCCTCTGAGCTTTTTTGTCATAAGGGGAAGGACGGGCGCGGGCAAGTCTACTCTGATGGACGCCATATGCTACGCCCTTTACGGAAAGGCACCACGCTATGGGGAGCAGAAGGTTCACAAACACTTGATTTCACGCGGTAGCAAGCGCATGCACGTTGCCCTTGACTTTTCAGTAAGGGGCAAGCTGTACAGGATTGAGAGGGAGTACGACGGCAACAAGTCGGATTTTAGGTTCTACGAAGGCGGCACGCCAAGAAGCCTTAGGGAAAAGGAGTTGGAGGAACGCATAAAGGAACTCCTCAGGCTCGACTACAGCACCTTTACCAAGGTTCTTCTACTGCCCCAGAACCAGTTTGATAGGTTTTTGAAGCCTGCAGGCAAGGGAGACAGGAGGGAAATTCTTAACTCTCTTCTTGGTTTTGCGGAGCTTTTCTCTCATCTCAAGAAGCTCTTGGGGGAGGAATACAAGGAGAAAATGGGCAGGCTTGAGGCTTTACAGACAAGGCTTTCACAGCTTAAAGATTTAAGCCCAGAGGTTATTGCACAACTCCAGCAGGACATGCATAGGCTTCAGGAGGAGTACGAAAGCCTTCTTGAAGGAAGGTCCAAAACCCAAGAGCTTCTGGAAGTCTGCAAAGAAAGGGACAGCCTCATAAGAGAGGCCTCAGCGCTGAAAAGTAGCTTTGATGAGTTAATTTCAAGGCGGGAGGATATGGAGAGGGTCAGAAACAAGCTTGAGGTTGCCATAAGGCTTCTGCCCTACCTTAAAAGGCTTGAGGAATACGAAAGAATCATAAAGCAGGAGGAGGAATACACAAAGGATAAAAGGCGAAAAGAGTTAGAGCTTAAAAGGTGCTCAGAAGAGAGGATGCGGAGGGAGGAGGAGCTAAAGATGGCGGAGGAAGAAGTTGGCAGGATTGAGGAGTACAACAAAAAGAGCATACAGCTCAGCAACGCCCTTCAGCTTCTAAGAAGTTATTCAGATCTCAACAAGGAGATTAAGGCATTAATGGAGCAGTTAAATGGCTTAAGAGATAAGATTGAGGTTGAAGCAAAGGCGGAGATGGAATGTAGGCAGAGGATAGAGAAAGGTCTTAAACACACCAAAGAAGTGCGGGAAAGGATAGAGGCTTACGAAAGAAGCGATGTGGAGGAGAGGATAAAGCTTGTAGAGAAGTTAAAAGAACAACTCAGTAGGCTCAGGCTTATAAGGGCAGACAGGGAGAAGGAGAGTAGTCAACTAAAGGATGTTGACAAGAAATTACAAGAGCACAAGGAAAAGCTAAGGCAAGAGGAGGAAAAGCACAAGAAGCTCGACAAAGATATTCAGGAGTTGGAAGGGCTTATACAAAAGCTGAGGTCTTCTGTGGAGGAAGAGGGGGTACTAAGAGAGCTCTATTCAAAGTTCAGGGAGTTAGAAGATATTGAAAAGCAAAGCGCAGAGCTTGAGAAGGAAGCAATCGCCTTCAGGGATGAACTTGTGAGAGTAGAAAAGGAGATTTCCGCCCTTGAGGGCAGGAGGCTTGAGATCTACGCCCTTGAGATAAGGTCAGGCTTAAGCCCCGGTTCTAAGTGCCCCGTATGTGGCGGGGTGGTTTTGGGAGAGGAACATATAGAGGTGAGGGAAGATATAAGGGCTTTAATCTCAAGGCTTGAGGAGCTGAGAAAGAGGAGAGAATCCATAGGCATGAGTCTTTCTTGGAAGGAGGCTCAACTTTCCATGCTAAAGGAGAAGAGGCAAAGACTTGCAGATGGCCTTGAAAGTGCCACCATTAGGATGGATGAAATTGAGGAAAGGCTAAAAACCATAGAGAAGGATAAATCCATTCTTACGGAAAGGGAAAGGGAGTTGGCTACACTCAAAGAAAACCATAGAAAGCTGGCGCATGAGTTGGAAGAACTAAAGGCGGAGGAGTCTGGGCTAAAGATGAGGTTATCATCGCTGAATTCTCTGATACAAAGGCTTGAGGAGGAGGAGAGGGCGCTTTTTGAGAGTTTTGGAGCCAAGCCTGTGGAGGAAATTGAGAGAGAGATACAGGAAGTGGAAAGAGATCACCAGGAGCTAAAGTCTTTGAGGGAAAAGGAAAAGAAATATGTCCAAAAGCTTGAGGAACTTCAGGGGGAGCTCTCCCAAAAGGAAAAAGAGCTTGAAAAGCTGAAGGAGAGGGAAAAAAGTCTCGTGGAACAGGTAGATGCAATGAGTTTAAAGCTAAAGGAGCTTGAGGAAGAGGTAAAGAGAAAAACCGGCGAGCGGCCTTCGGACTACCTTGAGAGGAGGCTAACTAACGAGCTACAAAGCCTTTCCAGAAGGATTAAAGAAGCCCAAGAAAGATACACCGAGACAAGCAAACACCTTCAGGAGGTAAAAGCAAGGGAGGCAAACCTTCTTTCTGACCTTAAAAACATAGAGGGTTTTCTTAAGAAGCTACAGGAGCAAAAAAGCGCCATAGCAGAAGATCTCTACGAACTGGATAGGGGCTTTGGAAGCCTTGAGGAAGCAAAGAAGCACATCTTGAGCGAGGAGGAAATAAAAGACCTTAGGCAGGTTCTTGAAAGCTATGAGAAGGAAAAGCACAACGTTGAAAAGAGGCTTCAGGAAATTGAGTCAAAACTCTCGTCCTTCCAAGACCTTCCACAGACAGAGGAGGTGGAGAGGACCTTCAGGGAACTTGAGGAAAGGGTTCACGCAAACAGGGAGCTTTACGGCAAAATCAAGAACGAACTGGAAAGGCTTAAGGAGGACTTAAAGGAAAAGGAAGGGCTTATCAAAAACATAGAGGAGTTAAAGAGAGAAATAGGCCTTTACGAAAGGCTTAAGTCAGACCTTGCGGACAATCAGTTTCCTGAATTTGTGAGCCTTATTATGCTTCAAAAGCTTATTGACAGGGGTAACTACTACCTTTTCAAGTTTACCTCAGGGCAGTTTAACTTTGAACTTGTGGAAGGGGATCTTCAGGTTTTTGACCACAGTACAGGACACCACAGGCCAGTATCAAGCCTGAGCGGGGGAGAGACATTCCTTGCAAGCCTTTCTCTTGCTTTTGCGGTGGCGGACATCCTCTCTCAGAATGCGCCCCTTGAAAGCCTCTTTATTGACGAAGGCTTTGGTTCCCTGGATAAGGAGACCAGGGAATCTCTGTCTGAATTTTTTGACCTTATAAGAGAGTCAGCGGACAGAATGGTGGGTATAATAACTCATGTGGAGGATGTGGCCGACAAGTTTAGCCAGCGTATTGAAATAGAAAAAAAGGACGGCTCCGCAGTAATAAAGGTTATATATTGAAATTTATGAGGACCATAACCAAAGAAGAACTAAAAAAGCTCTACGACAAAGACTTCCCCCTCTGGGCAGAGATTAACCTTGAGCTTCTCAAGGAAAAAGCCTACGAGCTTGTGGACTGGGAAAACCTCTTGGAGGAAATAGAGGACATGGCAAGAAGACATCTGGATTCTGCGGTTAGTTATCTTGCAGTCATTCTGGAACATCTTTACAAGTGGGACAACTTTAGGGAGCTTACTATGAGCGGAAAGGAAAAGGGTGGGCTTGGTTGGATAGTGAGCGTAGAAAACGCAAGGGATAAAGTGGCCAGACTTTTCAGAAAACACCCTAGTCTTAAAACTAAACTTCCTCATATGCTGGAGGAAGCATGGGAAGAATCTATCTACGAAATTAGGCAGTGGTTGGCAGATTTGGGTATAGACCCTAAAGACCTTAAGCTTCCGCAAAGTTGCCCCTACACCTACGAACAAGCCATGACCAGAGACCTAAGAAAGGAGCTAAAGCCATGAAGACCATAAGCAAAGAAGAACTAAAAAAGCTCTACGACAAGGACTTCCCCCTCTGGGCAGAGATTAACCTTGAGCTTCTCAAGGAAAAAGCCTACGAGCTTGTGGACTGGGAAAACCTCTTGGAGGAAATAGAGGACATGGCAAGGTCAGACCTTAAAGCCTGCATAAGCTATCTTGCAGTCATTCTGGA
>JAOAIS010000040.1 GCA_026414575.1 Aquificaceae bacterium
CTATGCTTGAAGAGCATCAGGAAGACATATCCATAATGGCTGGTCTTCTTGAACCTGAAAATAGAACAACCTTCTACAGCAGGGCACCTCTTATAAAGAGAGTTCTCTACAGACTTCCTTGGCTTGTGCTTGGTCTTGGTGGGGGTATGGTAGCGGCTGGTGTTGTGACAGCCTTTGAGAAAGAGCTGGAGAGGAATGTGGCCATTGCCTTTTTTATACCAACGGTGGTATACCTTGCGGACGCAGTAGGAACGCAGACGGAAGCCATAGTGGTAAGGTCTCTGGCAATGGGAGAAATGGTCAGGGTGGACAAAGAGACCCTTACCGCCTCCGCCATCGGACTGAGTCTTTTTCTCTTCAGTCTTTTTGTTATAGCCCTTTTCTGGAAAGACATGAGCATAGCCCTTGTGGTCTCGCTTGCTATATTACTTGCTTCCTCCGTGGCTGGGTTGATTGCCTCAGTCCTTCCCAAGTTTTTTGACCGCATGGGTACTGACCCTGCCTACGGAAGTGGTCCACTCGCCACGGTTATACAGGATGTTATATCTGTTGCTCTATACCTTTTGGTGTGTTCCCTCCTACTCTAACATATACACTTTCGAAAGAAAATACCGCAAAATTTTGAAAAAATCTAAAGACAAACTCTAAAAGAAAAATTACATTCCAAGATTGTGAAACCCAAAGGAGGTAAGGTATGGACAGGAGAGCCTTCATAAAGTTAACCTTTAGTGGCCTGGCTTATTCCATAGTACCCTTCAAGTTTGCCCAGGGTTTGCAAAATTCAAAGCTAATAAGGCTTAACTACTCATTGGAGCTTACTCAGAAAGGCTTTTTCAGAATCTGGCATCCTGTTCCCATGAGCACCTTTTATCAGAGACTTCTTGACATTGAAGTTAGAGGAAATCCTTCAAGGGTCAGGATTACTCAGGATGAGGTTTACCGTGCGCCCATACTCTACATGGAATTTCATGGGCACGAGGACAAAAAGCTTGCTAATGTTGACTTTTATGTGGAGATTGGGGAAAGGGAAGCTATAGCCTGGAATAAGCTGCCATCAAGCAACTCGAAAATTCCGCCAGAGGTAGCCTTTTATCTTAAGCCTACCACTCACATACAAACCGATGGCATAGTGAGGGATTATGCTATGAGGATAACAAGGGGGAGAAAAACAGACCTTGAAAAGGTAAAAGCTATATACGATTGGGTTGTGGAAAACACTTTTAGAGACCCGAAGGTTCTGGGTTGTGGCACTGGAGATGTAAAAACCATGCTGGAGAGTGGCTACTTTGGCGGAAAATGCACGGACATAAACTCTCTGTTTGTGGCCCTTTGCAGAGCTTCTGGAGTGCCTGCCAGGGAGATTTTTGGAATAAGGGTTTTGCCTTCAAGACTCTCAAGGGGTATATCCTCTGTTGAGGGTGATGCCACAAAGGCTCAACATTGCAGGGCAGAGTTCTATATAGGTCGGTGGATACCAGCAGACCCTGCGGATGTAAGAAAGCTAATGCTCGAAGAAGGGCTTAATCTTAACCATCCAAAGGTAAAGGAGGTTCGTAGTTTCATGTTTGGAGGGTGGGATGTCCACTGGATAGCCTTTAACTATGCAAGGGACTTTAGGTTAAAGCCGCCTACTAAAGACGATGAACCAATAAACGAGTTTATGTATCCTATAGCAGAGCTGGAAGGACGCATAATTGATAGATATAGGTTAACCTTTGAGCATTCAAGATATACTGTGGAGGCTTTGCTATGATTTTTAAAACATCAATCAAAAACTTCGAGGAACAGCCCCCTTAGCTTTTTCATATAATCCTGCACTCTTTCCCGAAGCTCTTCCGAATGCATGCCCAGAGAACTTGCTACCTTAATCATGTCTTGTGGTCCAAGCACAGAACCAGCGGACTCTTTGGAAAGTCTTAACCTGGTCTCCACTAGCCTCAAAAAGGTATAGGCTTCGTATACTTCTCTTAGTAGTCGGTGCTTGGACATCAAGGCGTGGCATGCCCTCATCATGGAAGGTTCACGCAATCTTTCCAAAAGCGTATAGTACTGAATTATGAACTCTGCATCTATAAGCCCACCTGCATAAAACTTGAGATCTGTAATGCCCCTTCCCCTTTTTGCATTACCTTCCAGCGCAAACCTCATGTCCCTAATCTCTCTCCTTTCCCTCTCTCCAATAGGTTTTTCAAAGAGGAAATTTCTAAGTAAGCCCTCAAACTCATTCTTAAGCATCTCTTCTCCTACCACATACCTGCACCTGGTCCAGGCAAGCCTCTCCCAGGTCCTTGCTTGATTTAGGAAGTACTCTCGGTAAAAATTTATGTATGGCGTAATCTCGCCAGCTCCACCCATAGGCCTTAGCCTAAAATCCACCTTGTAAAGGTAGCCTTCTGAGGTATGTTTTGTCAAAAAGGCTATAAATTCCTGAGCCTTTTTTGTTTTTTCTTCCCCAGCCATGCCCGAGACAAACACAAGGTCAAGGTCTGAGCCTACCGTGAGTTCGGCGCTTCCATACTTACCAAGGGCTATAAGAAGCATGTTCTTCATCTGCAGGTCTTCCCAAAGCCTCTGAAGCAAAAAGTCTGCAAGTACCGCCAACTTCTCAAAAAATTCAAAGAGCTTTCTGTGTCTATCGTCCTTCTTTACTAGGTATACAAGTGCTATTCGGATTTCCCAAACCCTTTTGAAGCGACGGTATAGGTCCTCTTGGGTCAAGTTAAGAGTTTTTCTGTACCTTTCAAACTCGTCCAGAAACTGCTCTGGTTTTGGAAAGTCCTGATAGAGTGTAAGCACATCCTCCACCAAGTCTGGATACCTGCTTATAAGGGTAGAGAGATAGGAGGAGAGGGAAAAGATTTTGCACAGACTTTTGTTTACATTTTCCTTTGCAGGGCTCAGAATCACCTTCCTGCCAGTTGGGTTGGAGAAAAACTTGTCAAAATTGGAGAGTGTCTCGTCGGGGTCCATTGCTTGGGACATGCTTTCCATAATTTGGGGTAGCAGGTTTATTAGGGTTTGCTTTTCCTGATTGGATAGCTTTATACCTTCCCTGCCTGTTATGTAGCTGGAAAGTATATTAAAGGCCCTTGTTGGGTCTTTGAAGCCGTATCCTTTAAGGACCTCCTTTGCCTCTTCTAAGTCTCCCTTTAACAAAACACGCTGTATGGGATAAAGCTCTTCTTCCTTCTGAGAGGGCATTATGCTTGAGAATATTAGGCTGATACCGCTCATAAATTCTCTGTAGGTTTCCATAAAGGCCCTTTTTTCCATACCCATAGTTTTGGCGAGCCTGTCTATGTCGGAGTCTGAGAAGCTCTGGGTAGGCACGCAGTTATGGATTTGCACCTTATGCTCAAGCCTTCTTAGAAACTCGTAAGCCCTTTCCAGAAACAGGGCCTCCTCGTTGGAAAATACACCCTTTTGATTGAGCTTCCATATGGCTCTGAAGGTGTTACTCTCCTTGAGGAAGGGGAACTTACCCCCAAGCAGTAAAATAAGGGATTGAACTGCAAACTCCGCTTCCCGTATACCGCCCTCACCGGTTTTAACATTGTGCTTACTAAGAAATTTTTTCTTGGCTTCGCTGGCAATCTGTGCCTTTATAAGCCTTATCTCATCCACTATCCTGTAGTCCACTGACTTTCTAAATACGAAGGGCTCCCTAACTTCATTATCGAAGGCTTTGTAGAGATTCTCGTTGCCTGCGCAGTATCTTGCCCTTAGCAAGGCAAACCTTTCCCAAGTCCTTCCGTAGGACTCGTAATATAGCTCCGCACCTCTTAAGGACATGCTAATGGGTCCTGACTTGCCAAAGGGTCTTAAATCCAAATCTACCTCGTAGGGCTTCCCTTCGGGTGTTATCTGTGTCATGAGTTTGAAGACTTTTTGAAATACCTTCGAGAAGAACTCCACGAGGCTCAGCTTACCCGCGTTACCCTTGTCTGAGGAATGGATGAACATAAGGTCTATGTCCGAGTAGTAGTTGAGCTCGTAACTACCGAGCTTGCCCAAGGCTATTACAAGGCCCGTTGCTGGTTTACCATCTTCTTCCAGAGGCTTTCCATAAAGGTTTTCCATCTCCGCAAAGGCCCTCTCGTAGCAGAGCTGGAGCATAGCATCTGGCAGTTGAGAGTATTCATGAAGAAGGTCTTGAAGTCCTGCGGTGCCAAGAATATCCTTTGCCATAATCCTCATCAGCTCTCGATGTCTGTAGTAGGCTAAACCCTTTGAAAACGCCTCATCGGACATTGTGTCGGAGACTATGGTTTTCAACTCAGTTAGGTAAGCATCCCTGTCCTTGAAAACATACCAAAGACCTGGTATTGTCTTCTGAAAATCTTCGGGGTGGTTTATTAGGAACTTCCTTATGCATTCAGACTGGTCAAGGAGTTCCAGAAGCAAGATAAATCGCCTCTCGTTTAGATACTCAATAAGGCTTGTTGGCTCTGGATGTTTCTTCAATAGCTCTTCGAGGCTCTCCTTAGCCCTTTGGAGGTTGTAAACCTTCTCCTCTGCCTTCTGCCACCATTCTTGGGGAAACATATTTATATTCTAGTGCCACCTTGCATTAGGATCTTTAGGTTATATAATCTATTTTCATGGTATACTCAGAAGCTATCAAATACGCCCTGTTAGTCCTCGCTTATTTGTCTTTGAACAGGGGTAGGCTCGTTAAGGTTGAGTAGATTGCGGAAGCCCAAAGAATCCCTAAGCCTTTTATCTCTGAGATTCTACACAAATTGGCAAAGTAGAGGATTCTAAAGTCCTACAAGGGACCTACTGGCGACTTCACCTTGACAGCGCCTCCAGAGGAGATAAATATTGTGGATGTTGTAAAGCATCTGGATGAAGACTATAAGCTGGATTAGTGTGCTTTGAGAAGGGGCAGATACGAGGATTGGCATGGCTCGCCTTGTGCGGTTCATTGACCGATGGACGGAGCTGAGGGAGAAAATCCTTGAAGACCTAACTACAGTTACGGTGGCAGAACTTGCAGATGTAGAAAGCAAGCGCAAACAGTAGTTGATGTCATGAAGGTGCATGCTTGGTTGAGTGAAGAGAGGAAAAAGGAGGTGCTTTGCAGAGCTTGCAGTCATAGGTGCCCTCTGGAGGAGGGTGAGCGCGGACGCTGTGGTGCAAGGGTAAGTGAGGAAGACAGACTCTACCTTACCACCTATGGGCTCTCTCTGCTATAAATGTGGACCCCGTAGAGAAAAAGCCCCTTTACCATTTTTACCGGGCACGCCTGGTCTCTCTTTGGGGACTTTTGGATGCAAACCCTCCTGCAAGTTTTGCCAGAACTGGGAGATTCCCAGTATGCTCAGGACATGGAATACATTACCTTTGGCAAGCATATGAGTCCACCATTTTCTTTGAGTTTGCCTACGGTATTATGAGGCTGGTAAGGAAGAAGGGTATAAGAAATGTTTTTCAACGGCTATGAGATGGAAGAGGTCCCGGATATAGTCCTTGCCTATTTAGACGCCATGAATATAGACCTTAAGTCCTTTTCCGATGAATTTTACAAGAATATATGCGGGGCAGGACTAAAGCCAGTTCTCAAAACCATAGAGCAAGCCTTCAAAAGGGGTATATGGATTGAGATACAACCCTTCTGATACCGAACCACAAAAATTCGGAAAAGGAGATAAGGGAGATAGCGCGTTTTATCAAAGATCTTTCTGAGGATATACCCTGGCTATATCTAAGTTTTTCCTGCCCACAGGGTGCTACGCGTGAGCACTGCCCCACCCGGTAAGCTCATAAAGGCACGCCAGATGGGAAAGGAAGAAGGACAAAGGTTTGTCTATGTGGGCAACTATCCAAAAAAAGGACCTTGGGTCTAACTACTGCCACTCTTGCAGGGGCATAGTTATAGAGAGGTTGGGCTACCATGTAGCAAGTCCTATTAAAGATGGCAGCGCCCCTGATGTTTTTATGAGCTTTCTGATGTTGGGAGCTAAGCGTGTCCGGGGGGATTCGAACCCCCGACCTTGGGTTCCGGAGACCCACGCTCTATCCAGCTGAGCTACGGACACTGCAGAGATATAATATACCCATGTTCCGAGAGAAGGTTAAAAGTTTCCATTTTGTGGGCATAGGGGGAATAGGCATGAGTGGTATAGCCCAAATCCTTCTGGAGATGGGCTATGAGGTTTCAGGCTCTGACTTGAAGGAGAATAAGAACATAGAGCTACTAAGAAAAAAGGGGGCAAAGGTATTCATAGGACACAGGGAAGAAAATGTGATGGGTGCTCATGTGGTCGTATATTCTTCGGCGGTCTCCGAAGACAACCCTGAGATAAAAAGGGCAAAATCTGTAGGCGTACCGGTCATACCTAGGGGGGAGATGCTTGCGGAGCTCTTCAGGCTGGGTGAGGGTATAGCAGTCTGCGGCTCTCATGGTAAGACTACCACAACTTCCATGATAGCCCATGCCTTCCACATGGCAGGCTATGACCCCACCGTGCTTATAGGGGGAGTGCTTCAGAGTCTTGGTTCTAATGCAAAGCTTGGCAGGGACAAGCTCATCATATCGGAGGCAGACGAGAGCGATGGAAGTTTCCTAAAACTCCTGCCTACAGTTGCGGTAATCACCAACATTGATAGGGAGCATATAGGTTTTTATAAGGACCTTGAAGACATCAGGAAGGCCTTCATGAAGTTTTCAGAAGCAGTTCCTTTTTATGGTTTTGCAGTGATGAACCTAGAGGATGAAAACTGCAAACAGATAGCGGAAAAGACCCACAGAAGAGTTGTAGGCTATGGCATACAGGAAGAGGCCAACATCAATGCAAGGAAGTTAAGACTTGTAGATGGTAGGTATCTCTTTGAGATCTGGCATGATGGTAAGGTACTGGGAGAAGTCCATTTGGGTGTACCGGGACTGCACAATGTATATAATGCCCTTGCGTGTGCTTGTGTGTGTCTCGAGGCAGGTATAGACTTTAAATGCATAAAGAAAGCCTTGGAAAGCTTCAAAAACGCAGAAAGAAGGCTTGAGTTAAAAGGCTACCACAGGGAAAGCCCCGTATATGACGATTACGGACACCATCCCACGGAAATAAGAGCTGTTTTGAGGGCCATGAGGGATATGTATCCAGACAGGAGGATTCTGCTTGTTTTTCAGCCCCACCGTTATTCAAGAACTCACTACCTTTTTGAGGATTTTGTTCAAGCACTAAAGGAGTCGGACCTATGCCTTCTTACGGAAATCTATCCAGCGGGGGAGGAGAATATTTATGGAGTTAGCGCAGTGGAGCTTGCCAAAAAATCTAACTGCCTTTTCTGTCCAACAAGGGAAGAAGTTTTTGAAAGGCTTGAAGAACAAAACCTGGAAGACAAGGTTATCCTCTTTATGGGTGCGGGGAGCATATCCAAGTGGTGCGAAGAGTTTTTGGCTTTGGGAAGGGTATGAAGGGCATCTCCGGCAAAGAGTGGATTTTACTGAGCGACCTGATAAAACCCGACCATGGTCTTTTAAAGAGAGTTGGGTACTTAAAGGCTCAGATACTTGCAAACAGAAACATGGAGGAAGGGGCCCTTGAAGGGAAATTGAAAAAGCTCATACCGCCTTTTGAAATACCTAACATAGAGAGGGCTACGGAGCTCATTGCGGAACATGTAAGGAGCGGAAAAAGGATAGTTCTTTTTGGAGATTATGATGTTGATGGTATAACTGGAACCGCTATTCTATACGACCTTCTTAAAAAAGCTGGAGCAAGGGTCTTGCCCCTTCTCCCTTCAAGAAAGAGGGGGTACGGACTTACTAAAGAGTTGGTATCAAAACTGGGTAGATACGCAGACCTTCTTGTAACCGTAGACAACGGCACTACTGCGGTTGAGGAACTAGGTGTTTCGGAAATGCCCGTAGTGGTGTTAGACCACCACAACCCCGATGAAAGACTGCCATCAGCCCTCATAGTAAACCCAAAACTCAAGGAGAATGGGTATAAGGAGCTTAGTGAAATATCCTCTTCCGGATTAGCCTTTTACCTTGCCCTTCTTTTGAGAAAGGAACTGGACTTAGATTTAGATGTGCGGGAATACCTACACTTTGCTTGCATGGGTACTGTTGCAGATGCTATGCCCATGAACTTCCTAAACAGGATAATAGTCTCCAACGGCATAAGGCTTCTCAATCACATCCTCAACGGAGGCTACCATGCTCCAGGCATAAGGCTTCTTATGGAAAAATCCGGCATAAGGGATGATGTGACATCAAGGGACATTGCCTTTTCTCTGGCTCCAAGGCTCAATGCGCCTGGGAGGGTCGCTAAACCCCATGTGGCCATAAAACTACTTCTTGAAAGGGACGAAAAAAAGGCTAAAGAGCTCGCCGAAAGGATAGACAAGCTAAACAACTACAGAAAACATCTTAGTCAGGTTGCCTTCGAAGAAGCAATGAGGCAGGCAGAGGGGCAGAAGGAGGAAAATGTAATCCTGGTGGTATTGGAAAACTGGGCTGGCGGAGTGGCGGGCATTGTGGCTGGTAGATTGTCCCATATCTTTTCCAAGCCGGCGGTTGTTATCTCTTTAGGTAAGGAATACTCAAGCGCTTCTGTGAGGGGACAGGAAGGCATGGATGTTTACTCGCCTCTAAAGTCCCTCTCACATCTTTTTGCCCGATGGGGTGGCCACTCGGCAGCGGCGGGCTTTACCATAAGGACAGAACTCATACCAATATTTGAAAGGCTTGTTAGACTTGCTTTTCCCAGAGAAAGGAGTGGATTTGAAGGAAGGGTGCTAATAGATGTCCATCTTCCCCTTTCTTGCATAAACCAGGATATTTACAACCTTCTTAAGGAGCTCGAACCCTATGGTGAGGGTTTCCCAGAGCCATTTTTCTTATCCGAACCCCTAAAGGTTGCGTCTTTGGGAGAAAGAGGAGGGAAGCTTAGGCTTAGGACTGGTGACTTCTTGCTTCTTTCTTGGGACAGCAATTTTTTTAGGGGAATAGGTTTTCCCATAGATGGTAAGAGGATTGTTTATCAGCTGGATAGAAAAAGACCAAAAACCCTGCTTCTTGTGGATGTGGAGGCATAGATGGCCCTTGGCAGAAAGCACGATTACATAAACCTGTTGGCATTGCCCTTTTGTCTTTATTACATGCCCAAGGAGTTCTACCTGCCCTTTACCGCCGGTTATCTTTTTGGCACCTTTTTTCTTTCGCCAGACATTGACTTGTCTCACTCAAAGCCTGCACGCAGATGGAGAGGTCTTGGGTTTTTTTGGAGACCCTATCAGTGCTTTTCAAAACACAGAGGCCTTTCACATATTCCTCTTCTTGGCACTTTTGTCCGGTTAGGCTACACGGTATTGCTGTCTCTCTTTTTATATTTTACCCTTTTGGGATTTTCCCGTTACTATGCGCCTACGCTTATGGAAGTTCTTATTTCTCTTGACCCCTTAGAGCTTTTCTCCCATCTCGCCAACAGGGAAGAGGTCTTCTACTTTGCCCTTGGGGTGGTTGTTTCTGAGATTTTTCATATAGCCCTTGACCTTTTGACCACTCTTCTCAGAAGGTTTTAAAATATACTGAGATGAGACTTCTTGTGCTTGCCTCCGAGTCAAAGAGGAGGGTTCAGATTCTTACCATGCTTGGGTTTAAGTTTCTCGTAATACCCTCCTATGTGGAGGAAAACCACATGGGCAGGCCCATCCTTACAGCAAGAAGGCTTGCCTTCAGAAAGGCCTTCACCGTTTGGAAGGACTATAAATTTGCCACTGTGATTGGGGCGGATACAATAGTGGTCTTGGGCGACAGAATTTTGGGTAAGCCAAAGAGCAGGGAGGAAGCCAGATTTATGCTGGAAAGCCTATCAGGAAGATGGCATAGGGTAGTAACGGGCGTATCGGTCATCTCTCCAAAGGTTAGGGTGAGCTTCCATGACACAGCTTGGGT
Organism: Aquificaceae bacterium; assembly: GCA_026414575.1. Taxonomy (GTDB): domain Bacteria; phylum Aquificota; class Aquificia; order Aquificales; family Aquificaceae; genus Pampinifervens. The sequence continues at coordinate 9,908 of JAOAIS010000040.1, forward strand.
TAAGTTCTCTACCCTGAAGGAGGGGGAGATAGAGGATTACATAAACACAGAAGAGCCCATGGACAAGGCGGGTGCCTACGCGGTTCAGGGAATGGGTGCAAGGTTTGTGGAAAAAATAGTGGGGGATTTCTACACGGTCATGGGTCTTCCCGCCAACAAGACATACAGGGTGTTAAAGGATGTTTTGGATTAGCTTAGCGTTGTTGATTCTTTGTGGATGCGCTCCTCTTATGAACAAGGAGGACAGCAGGATGGACACGGGCGGTGGTCTACAGATACACATAAACCAAAGGAGGTGAGCCATGCCTCTAAAGTTAGGAGAGAAAGCCACGAGCTTTGAGCTTCCCGACACGGGAGGTCACTTTTATTCCCTTGAGGAAACTCAAGGGGAGAAACTTCTGGTTTTCTACAAGACTACTTGTCCTACTTGTCAGCTGACCCTTCCCTTTGTGGAAAAGCTCTACAGGCTGTATGGTGATAGGGTTTCCGTTTGGGGTATAGCCCAAGACCCGGACCATGCGGTGGAGAACTTCTCAAAAACATACAGACTTACCTTCCCTCAGCTTATAGACTATCCAGACTACGGCGTCTCTGCGGACTACGATGTGCAGGTGGTGCCAACCCTTTATTTTATAAACTCGGGAGGCTTTGTGGAATTTGTGAGCTCTTCCTTTGTGAAGAGGGAGATACTGAAGCTGAACGAACTGCTTGCCTCCCTGATTGGTTTGGAGCCAGAGGACATCTTCAAGGGTCACAATGTGCCCGAGCTAAAGCCCGGCTGAGGTTCTAGGAGCAGGCGTTAGTTTAACGCCATGAACTGCCTTAGGCTTGAGGAAGTAGAAGAAAGGATAGAAAAGGCCTGCCAGCGTGCTGGTAGAAAGAGAAGAGAGGTTCTTCTCCTTGGCGCCTCCAAGGGTGTTACCGCGGGCAGGCTTAGGGAGTTCTTCCAGTGTGGTCTTTTAACCTTTGGCGAAAGCAGGGTTCAGGAATTCCTCAAAAAGCATCAGGAGCTCGTAGGCCTTTCCATTGACTGGCACTTTATAGGCAACCTCCAGAGTAACAAGGTTAAGTACGTAATAGACAAGGTAAGTCTTATACATTCCCTGGACAGGGATAGCCTCCTTGAAGAACTACAGAAAAGAGTCTCGGTCTTAGGCAAGGTGCAAGAGGTCTTGATAGAGGTGAATGTGGGTGGAGAAGAAACAAAGGGTGGCGTGGAGCCAGAGGGGCTAAAGGCTTTTTTCGAAAGGTGTATGGCTCAAAAAAACCTTAAGGTACTCGGGCTCATGTGCATACCTCCTTACAGAGAAAACCCAAAGGACGTAAGGCCCTACTTTGCTAAGCTCAGAAGGCTAAAGGAGGAGTTAGAAAGTGAGTTTCTTGTGAGCCTTCCCCATCTTTCCATGGGCATGTCCCACGATTTTGAAGTGGCTATAGAAGAAGGAGCTACCATCGTAAGGATTGGAACTCTGCTTTTTGGAGTCAGAGCTTAGTAGATAGGTCTGAGTTTAAGCATATACTCTAGGTCTTTTTCTCTTGAGATAGGTCTTTGGAGGTGGACTATGTAAGATGTGTTGTTTCTGTGCTTTAGGCTTATTTTACCATTAGACATCTCCATTTTTCGCAAATCCCAAGAGCTTTGAGTAGGTTGCTTAGCCTGCCATAGCTTTCCTTATCAAAGGATGTACCCACCAAATTCTCTGTCGGGTTGCAAAGGCCTTCCCTATGCAGGTCTCCCCGAACCTTTTCCTGCACGAAAAAGAACAAGCACTCTTACGGCTAATCCTTCAGCTCAGGCTTGGAGGAAAACTCCACCTCCAAAACCTGCCCTCCTCTATAAAGTCCTTTATGGAGAGGGTGAGGGCATAATAGTATGGGATGCTTGCACCGACTTGGACCTATGAAGGCTTGCAAGCTTGAGGGCATAGGGGGCCTTGTTCTTTTAAATGCCTTATGTGCTTTATCGTAATGCTGACACTTGTAAGTAATAATAAGGTTAAAATAAAGAAAGCCCAAAAAGTCCTGCTCAAGCACCATGGCCCAGTTTACCAGTGGTATGGCATCCTCAAACTTGCCATAGGGTAGTAGCCCGCTATTTTCTCTCTGTTATGCAGCTATATATGTGCAGAAGGCTAAAATTGTGTCTTTCTGGCTTTACTCCCCTAGATTGCAGTAAGGAGGAGTAAACCACACTATCGGTAAAACCTTCTGCCAGCACCACTCTATCCACAAAGAAGAGCTCTGCCTTGTTTTGGTCTATCATCATATGCCAGCCATCAAAATCCACATCACAAACGCAGACCTTAAAATCCATCGCCCTTATAACCTGCGAAGGCTTTAGCATGGACAGAGGAATTGGGGAGTGGGTGGTGAAAAGGAGCTGAAAGCGGTACTCGCTCTTCTCAAAGAGTTTATAAGTCTTGCTATGTATTCTCTGAGCAGGTTAGGATTTAGAAAGGTCTCACTCCTCTATGAGGATAGGACCCTGTCCTGTTCGCCTGCGCGTGGGTAGTTGATTATGGCCTCCATTGTAAGAATGGTCTGCATGCTGGTACTGAGCTGATAAGGCTTGAGTGCCTTGCCGTCCATGTCGGGTGTATTATCTTGCTGAGCCCCTGGTAGTGGTTCGTAGACACCCTTGCTGCCTCTTATCTTGTAGGACCTGCTGGCAGAGAATTCTGCCTCTAACAAAACGGACTTGCCGTTCTCTTTTTGCCTCTTCCTACATTTTTCCGTAATTGCCCTGTTTATGGCATCCAATAGGGTGGACTTGCCAGAGGCGTTTTTGTCCACTAAAGCATAAACTGGGTGTTTTGAAAAGTCCATCTCCACCCTTTCCCCAAAGACTCTAAAATTTTATGTTATTAACCTCTTAAGAGGCATGGGCTACATTTTAACATTCAGGACACTTATTGGGATAAAACATCCTTATACCTTCCCTTTCGTATGCTCTTTTGATTCTTTTGATAAATTCATGCCTAAGAAGGTTCTGGCTATCCACATCCCTTGCCCTGAGGATTATGTTGAAGCTTACCGACAGTTCCCCAAAACCTGTAAATCTCAGCTTGGGTTCAAAATCAGGCACCGCACCATCTACTTCCCTCTGAACTTCCCTCGCGGTCTCGAGAGTAAGCTTCTCCACCTTATCAAGGTCGTTTTCGTAGGATACGCTCAATGGCACCGTTAGGTTAAGCTCTGGTTCTGGCATGCTGAAGTTGGTTATGATGGAGGTAGAAAGTTTAGAGTTGGGTATGATGAGTAAGTTGTTGGCGGGCTGTCTTATGGTGGTGTTTCTCCAGGTTATGTCCTCTACAAACCCTTCTTCTCCGCTTTGGAGCTTTATGTAGTCTCCGGGCTTTATCTGCCTCGTGGCCAATATGTGAAAGCCAGCAAAGAGGTTTTCTAAGGTATCCCTTACCGCAAGGGCCACAGCAAGACCGCCAACGCCGAGGGCTGTAATTAGTGGTGTTACTGCAATGCCTACCTTATCCAAGGCTATTATACTGCCCAACAGCAGAACCACCACCCTTGTTATCTGTCCCACGAGGGATGTGGCAGGCATATCTTCCCTATAGCTTTTCATGTAAAGGGTTATGAGGTTGCTCGCAAGTCTTGAAAGAAGCAGGGAAACGGAGAGTATTAAAAAAGCCAAGGTTACTCTGTTTTTAAAGTTTAAGTAAGCCTGCGGAAGCCCAATTTTCTCAGAAAAAATATGCAACGCTACTAAGAAAGACCAGAGGGTTGGCATGTGTTTGAGGGAGCTAATTACGCTCCTGAACCAACCATCAGAACTTCTTAGTTTGTAAAACAATAGCCTGTCTATCAAAAAACCCACAATGGGAAGGAAGATTACCAGCACGAATTCTACATGACTGCCCATAGTTAGGATTTTAAAACAGTTCTGCACACGCCCTATATTTCGCCTTTTAATACATGAATTTAACCTTTTAATTCTTTTGTTGTATATTTAACATACATGCTTGCCTTGAATGTATCAGAACTGGTGAGTATGGAAGAGCCCAGCTGTCCAGAGGATGCCACCCTTGGTGAGGCCTTCGCAGAAATGAAAAAACACAACAAGGGCTATGTGCTTCTTTTTATGGGCGAATCTCCAGTGGGTATACTAACCGAAAGGGACCTTGTAAGGCTTGTGGCAGATGGAGTATCCCTTGAAGAAAGAGCCATAGAGCACGCCTCAAAGAACCTTATAAGCGTCAAGGAGTATAGGGACATATACTATGCTCTAAGCCTTATGATAGAAAACGGCATAAGAAGGCTCCTTGTGAGGGACGAGAATGGGAGGTTTCTCGGAACTCTTGAAATGGAAAAAATACTCATCAGGCTGGAGGAGGACTACTTCAGAAAAAAGTTAAGGGTAAGGGATTTAGTTGCAGATGGGATGCTTATTTTTGTGGAAGAAGGAGTAAGCCTTTTTGAGTGCCTGAAGCTCATGAGGGAAAAGAACATAGGCGCCATTCCTATCTTGAGGGACGGCTACCCAGTAGGTATCATAACCGAGAGGGACATAGTTAGGATTTTTGACACCATGGACCCATCCCATCCTGTGAAATTCTACATGAGCAGTCCGGTGATAACAGTAAAGGAAGATACGCTCGTGGAAACGGCGGTAAAGCTTATGGAGGAAAAGGGCATAAGAAGGCTGGTGGTGGTTGGGGAGGAGGGTAAAGCTGTTGGCGTCATCAGCAACAGGGAGATAGCAAGAAACATCCACGAGAGTTATCTAAAATTCCTCGAGAGAAAGCTAAAGCATGCAAAGGATGTGCTAAACCTTCTGCCAGAGCCCACCTTTGAAATCCTTGACCTTTATACGGACCAGGTAGTGGTTTGGATGAACGCAAAAGCGGTTGATAGCTTTGGAAACCTGATAGATATGAGCATAAGCAAGATTATACCCGAGAGGGAATGGGCCTATGTCTACGCGAGGCTTATAAAGGACAAAAAGCTTGAAAGATACAGGTTTTCCGTAGATGACCAGATCTACGAGCTTTCTGCCAGCTATGTGCCCTTGGAGACAGAAAGAATAAGAGGCAGGATAAAACTAATACTGAGGGATATAACGCAGGAGATTTCTTCCCAAAGGGTTGTGCTTAGAGAGCTTGACAACTATAAGAGGATAATAAACTCTACCGACGACATGATTATTCTCTACGAAGCCAGCACGGGGATTATAAAGATGGCAAACTTTGCAACCCTAAGAAAGCTTGGGTATACGGAGGAGGAGCTAAAGAAGCTAACCATATTTCACATAGTGCAGGCGGACCCAGAGCTCATAAAGCAGAACATAGAAAGGATAGTTAGAAAAGACGAGGTTATAAGAGGGCAGAGGTTTTACAAGGATGCCCACGGAAAACATCTACCGGTGGAGATTTCTGCCACCAAGGTTTACATGAACCATGAGCCTTACATACTTATAGTGGCAAGGGATATATCGGAAAGGCTAAGACTTGAGGAGGAGATTGAGAAAAAGACCAAAGAACTCGAAAGTATTCACGACTTCATAATAAACTTAAACCGTTGTAATTCTGAAGGTGAAGCTTACAACATGCTCGCCCACATACTCATAAGGGTAGTAGGTGTAGACACCTTAGCCATTTACCGTATAAACCCTTCCCTCAATAGGGTTGTAGATACCCTTGTATACGGGGAAAGGGAATACAAGCCATGTGTGGAAGAAAATCAGGACCCTATTTTCTGTAAGGTGTTCCAGAGCGTCCAGCCCTTTCTTGTTAAGGACAAAAATTCCTACTCTTGTCCTTCCTTTAAGTCCGATTATGGCTCTTACATGTGTATGTCTGTGGTTTCTGGAGGTAGAACTATAGCCCTGTTGAGCATGATATCTCGTAAGGAGGGCTTTTTTACCCGCGATAGGGCAGACTTTATAGAGAACATAGTCCATACCTTTTCTCCCTTCTTATCAAACCTTAGGTTAATAGAGGTTAACAGGGAGCTTTCTATAAGGGACCCCCTTACCAATCTTTACAACAGAAGGTTTGTGGCGGAGTTTCTCCTTAAGGAAATAGAAAAGGCAAGGAGAGAGGGTAAATCTCTTAGTTTGTTACTTGTGGACCTTGACCACTTTAAAAATATAAACGATGCCTACGGTCATCAAATGGGGGACATATGTCTTAAGGTCTTTTCTGATGTCATGGCTGAGAGCGTAAGGAGTATGGACATTGTGGGCAGGTGGGGCGGTGAGGAATTTATAATCATACTGCCCTCTGCATCAAGGGTAGATGCGGTTAGCATAGCCAACAGGATAAGGGAAAAATTAAAGCAAAAAATAGTCTATGCGGAACATACCAAACCCATAAGCCTTACCGCAAGCTTTGGGGTAGCGGTTTACCCCGATGACGGGGAAAGCATGGACGAGCTTCTCAAGGTTGCGGATGACAAGCTCTACAGGGCTAAGGAAGGTGGCAGGGATATGATAGTGCCGTGAAAAGAACAAAAAACTCCTTCGTTTGTCAGGAGTGTGGTTTTTCAAACCCACGATGGCTTGGCAGGTGTCCATCCTGTGGAGCTTGGAATTCCATGGTGGAAGAAAGGGACATACCAAAGCCTGCCTTTAGTACGACCACAAGAGTCTTGGCAAAACCTATACTCAGTTGGGAAGAAGAGGGTCCAGAAAGGTTAAGACTTGGGCTATCGAGCCTTGACCACATCCTTGGTGGTGGTCTTGTAAAGGGGCAGGTGGTTCTGCTTGCAGGAGAACCAGGGGTTGGCAAGTCTACCCTCCTACTTCAGGTTTCCGAAAAGTTTTCCCAGACTTACGGTAGCGTCCTATATGTTTCTGGCGAGGAGTCTCCCTCTCAGGTTGCGGTAAGAGCCAGAAGACTGGGTGTTGGCTCTAATAGACTACTTGTGCTTTCAGAGACAAACCTTGAAGCCTTGGTGGAGATTCTAAAGGTGGAGATGCCCTCCTTGCTTGTGGTGGACTCTATCCAGACCCTTTACACTTCAAGCCTTGAGTCTTCTCCCGGTTCTGTGGCTCAGGTGAGAGAGTGTGCCTTTGGGCTTTCGGAAGCTTGCAAAGCAATGGGTGTGCCTCTTTTCCTTGTAGGACAGGTAAACAAGGAAGGGATGGTGGCAGGTCCCAAGGTTTTGGAGCATTTAGTGGATACGGTTCTTTACTTTGAGGGGGAAAGGTTCAACTTCTACAGGGTTATAAGGGTTATAAAAAACAGGTTCGGTGTCAGCGGGGACTTTGCCTTTTTTAAGATGTCGGAATTAGGACTTGAGGAGGTTTTGGAGCCTTCCGCCTTTTTCCTCCAGGAGAGAGTATCTTCATCTGGCAGTGTGGTTTTTCCTCAGTCAGAGGGCACCAAGCCCATACTCCTTGAAGTGCAGGCTCTTACCATACAGGCTCTTTACACAACTCCACAGAGGAAGACGCAGGGCTTTGATGTGAACAGGCTTTCCCTTATACTGGCTGTTTTGGAGAAGGAGGCAAGGATTTTTACAAGGGATAAGGATGTTTTTGTCAACATAGTAGGTGGTGTGAGGGTGGAGGAGCCAGCCATAGACCTTGCGGTTGCCCTTGCGGTAGCAAGTTCTGCAAAAGATAAGCCAGTGGGGGACTTTATGGTCTTTGGCGAGCTTGGGCTTTCTGGGGAGGTGAGGGCTGTCCACTTTACCGAAGAGCGTTTAAAGGAAGGCCTGAGATTCGGCTTTAAGAGGGCGATAGTGCCAAGGGGCTCCTATGTGGAGGTGGAAGGATTGGAGGTGGTGCCGGTAAGGCACATAAAGGAGGCCCTCGAGGTTATAATTTAAGCTTGTGAAGGTTCTTTTGGTGGAGGATGATAGGCTCTTGGGGGAGTCTTTAAGAGATTACCTAAATTTAGAAGGCTTGACCGTTGACTGGATAGAGGACAGCAGGGAGTTTTTTGACCTTCTTGAGGTATCCACATACGATGTGATAGTGCTTGACCTTATGATGCCCCACATAAGCGGGGAGGAACTTCTCAGAGAGCTAAGAAAGAGAGGAAACAAAACGCCTGTGTTGGTGCTTACCGCAAAGGGCAGGCTTGAGGATAAAGAGAGGTGTTTCTCCTTGGGTGCGGACGACTATCTGACAAAACCCTTTGAACCTAAGGAGCTCCTTCTGAGAATAAAAGCCCTGCACAGAAGACTGGTAAGGGAGGGAAGACTCAAGCTTGGCAGTGTGGAAGTGGACTTAGAAGCTTGCAGGCTGTGGGTGGAGGGCAAGGAAACGAGGTTGAGCAAAAAAGAGTGGTTGCTCCTTAAGTATCTTGTGGAGCACCGGGACAGGTTTGTTTCGGCGGGTGAACTTCTTAACTACGCCTGGGGCGATGAGCCAGTAGGAGACGATGTGGTGCGTGCCCACATAAAAAACTTGCGGAAAGTGCTTCCGGAAGGTTTTATAATCTCCCACAAGGGTTGGGGATACAAGGTTGAAGCTTGAAAGGTTCTGGCTGTACTTTTCCCTTTCCCTACTCCTGATAGTGGGCCTTAGCCTCATAAACCTCGTGGTTTTTTTAGAGCTGAGAAAGTTCGAGGAAGGAAACCTTTACAGGCTTGCCAAACAGCATTTTTTAACTTACCTCTACAACCCCGAGCATAAGGGCGACGAGCATGTGGTTATAAATCCAGAAAGGGAAAGCGGTTACAGGATACTTCATTTTGAAGAGCCTGGAAATCCCCTAAGGACGGTAAGGGTTGGCATAAGGGAAGAATACCTTCAGGAAAACACCAAAAGCCTTATTAAAAAGCTTTTCTTTTTTGAGTTCCTTCTTATATTCACCCTCGTCCTTCTCTATCAGATTGTGGTGGAGAGTTACGTAAAAAAGTTGAGGGAGAAGGAGGAGTGGGTCAGGAGCCTTATGCTCTCTCTTGTGCATCGCCTTGGAAACTTTATGGCAACCCATAGGGTTCTCTTGGCTATTCTTAAAAAGAGCTACCCTGAGGATAGTAACCTCAAGAGTATGGAAAAAAGCCTTATTAAGGCACAGAGGGACTTTCATATATTCATGAGCCTTGTAAGGGATGACAAGAGTCTGGAGACGGGTATTTTTGACCTCAAGGAGTTTGTTCTGGAGAGCTTTAAGTATCTGGAAGAGGATGCGGTCAAGAAAAGGATTTTACTGGGACTCAAAAGTATGCCAGTGCGTATAAACAAGGCTGACCTTGAAGATATTCTTTACAATCTTATAGGAAATGCAGTAAAGCATTCTAAAAGTCTTGTGCACATCAAGATATGTCCTAAGACTAGGCTTCTTGTGATAAGCAATGATGTGGGGGAGGGGGCGAGCTCTGGTATGGGTATGGGTGTTGAGCTCACGAGTAGGTTGCTTAGTAAGTACCGCTTTGAACTTACCGTAAGGCTTAGAAGGCGCTACACGGTCTTTATAAGCTTCAAAGAGAGGGGCTAAATTCTACCCTTAATTGTTCGCCAGTTTCCATATCCTTTAATGTGTAAAAGCCTCCAGCCTTTTCCTCCTCACCTACCAAAACTGCGTACCGCACACCAAGCCTGTTGGCAAGCTCCAACTGTTTTTTCAGGCTACCCCTTCTGTAGGAGAGTTCCACCCTTTTACCTTCCGACCTCAGAACCTTTGCTATGAAAAGGGCGTAATCCAATACATCGCCAAAGGGTACTACCATGTATAGAGGCTCCTCCCTTACGTGTTCCTTGAAAAGCATGGAAAGCCTTTCTAAACCCACGGCAAAACCCACCGCCGGTGTAGGTGGACCACCCATTTCCTCCACCAGATAGTCGTACCTTCCGCCTGCTATGAGGGTTATGTTCATATCAGCGGAAACCGCCTCAAAGACGGTTTTTGTGTAGTAATCAAGCCCTCTAACAAGGTTAGGGTTTTCCCTATAAGGTATGGAGAGGGTGTTAAGATACTCCTTTAACTTGAAATGGTGTTCGCCGCATTCTTTACACAGGAAATCCAGCATCTTTGGGGCGTCCTTTACTGCCTCTTTACAGGTGGGCACCTTGCAGTCGAGAACCCTTAGGGGATTTCTGCCCTTCCTATCCAAGCATACTTCGCACAGCCTTCTCTCAAGGGCGTTTAGGTATAGGCTAAGAGCTTCCCTGTATGCGGGCCTGCAGGACTTACAGCCTATGGAGTTGACTTCTATGGTTGCCTTTATGTTAAGCTCGGAGAGTATTTCGTATACGAGCTGAATCATTTCTGCATCCACAAGAGGGTCAAGAGGACCAAAAACCTCTGCCCCTATTTGGTGGAACTGTCTGTATCTGCCAGCTTGGGGTCTTTCGTGGCGGAACATGGGACCTTCGTAGAATAGCTTTGCATAGGGCTTTAGGGCGTATAGCCTGTTTTGCACATAAGCTCTCACAACACCTGCGGTGCCTTCTGGTCTAAGGGCAATCCATCTACCCTTTCTGTCTTGAAAGGCAAACATCTCCTTCTGCACTATGTCTGTGGCTTCTCCTATGCTTCGCTGAAAGACCTCGAGGTATTCCAGCACGGGAATCACTATTTCCTCAAAGTTGTAAAGTTTTAACTTTTCCCTTATTAGGTTGGATACATGCCTGAATTTTTTTAGGTCCTCTCCAAAAAGGTCGTGAAACCCTCTTACGCTCTGAAACTCAGACATAGAGAATAATTATAGCCCTTGGTTCTATGTTGACAGGGGCGGGGGTGAAGGATAAAATAATAAGTGAGTAATTACTATGAAAGAGCTCATGCTTTTTCTACATATCATTTCCGCATGCCTTTGGGTAGGGGGTATGCTTTTTCTGGTTTTTGTGGTCTCTCCCTTTGTGAGGAAGCTCTCCGTAAGGGACCAGCTTTTTCAGGAGGTAGGCAGGCGTTTTAGCCTTTTTGGCACTTTTGGCGCCCTTTCTATGCTTGCCATAACGGGGCTTTTTAATGTACATTACCTTTTGGGCTTATCAAACCTTGCAGATTTTTCAAGCCCCTACACTAAGACTCTCCTTCATAAAATAGCGGTCTTTGTCCTTGTTGTGTTTGTTTCTTTGACTCATGACCTTTACTTTGGACCAAGGGCTGTTAGCTCTTCCGTTCACAGATTTCTGGCAAGGTTGCTTGGTCTCCTAAACCTGTTTCTTAGCCTTTTGATAGTGTATCTTGCAGTAAAACTTCGCTTTGGAGGATAAGAATGGCTAAAAGACTAAAGTCTGAAGCCACCTTTTCACCCTTCATGCCCGTAAGGGAAGTCATCCACAAGGAGGAGTCTTTGAAGTGCCTGGTTTTTTACCTCAAGCCCGGTCAAAGGATAGACCTCCATAGGTCCCCTCGCAGGGTGTTGGTAATAGTGTTGGAAGGAGAGGGTGAGTTCTTTGTTGGCTCCACAGACAAGAGGGAAAGACTAAGGAAGGGTGAGCTCATTATTTATGAACCCGAAGAACCCCATGGCTTTCAAGCAATAGAGGACATGGTGGTTATGGCTCTGGTGGTGTGATATATTTATACATGATGTATCGCATATTTGTATGGGGCGTCAACTTCAAGACAGCCCCGCTGGAGCAGAGAGAGCTACTTGCCTGTAACAGGGAGGACGCTTACTACCTTTTACCTCCTCTTAAAACGGTGGAGGGAATAAAAGAACTTATTTTACTTTCCACGTGTAACAGGGTGGAAGTTTACGGTGTGGCGCAGGATTATGATTCCATAAACAGGCTTGTCTCAGAACTTCTACATCTAAAGGGTGCGGATGCAAGGCTCAAAAAGAGCTCTTTCTTTCTTGAGGGTGAAAGGGCGGTTGCCCATGTGTTCAAAGTAGCCAGTGGACTGGAGTCTATGGTGGTGGGCGAAACTCAAATAGTGAACCAGTTTAAAGAGGCCTACCGCATAGCCAGAGAGCTTGGCTGTGTCGGTAAAGTTCTCAACAGACTCTATGAGAAGGCCCTAAGGACCGCAAAAAGGGTCAGGACGGAAACGGGCATAAGCAAAAATGCGGTATCCGTCAGCTATGTGGCGGTTGAGCTTGCTAAGAGGATATTTGGAAGTCTTGCGCATATTAAGGTGCTTCTTGTGGGTGCAGGGGAGATGGCGGAACTCTCCGCCAAGTATCTGAAAAAGCTTCAGGCTCATCTGTTTATTACCAACAGAACCTATGAGAGGGCTGTGGAGCTCTCTAAGGAGCTTGAAGGTCATGTGCTTAGGTTTGAAGAGCTTGAAGACCACCTTCGGGACTTTGACATAGTCATAGTCTCTACGGGTAGCAAGCAATACCTTATAAATCATTCCATGGTTAACAAGGCTATAAGGAAAAGAAACTACAAGCCCATGTTTTTTATAGACATATCCGTTCCCAGAAACATAGAGCCTTCCGTAGGTAGTATTGACGAAGTTTTTTTATACAACATAGATGACCTTCAGGAAGTGGCGGACAAGAACCTTAAGGAAAGGCTCAGGGAGAAGGAAAGGGGGGAGATAATCGTATGGGATGAGGTAAGCAAGTTTATGAAGTGGATGGAGCTTTTGAAGGTGGAGGGTGTCATAGTGAAGTTAAAAAACCAGTGGAAAGACGTAGAAGAAAGGGAGCCAAGGGTAAGAAGGCTTGTGCACATGCTGGTAGAGGAGATTAGAAAAGAACCATCTTTGGCAGAGAAGTTGGTTAAAATATTCCTGCAGGAGGTTGAGAATGCAAACACAGGGCGAAGGTTACCCTATGTCTATAACCGAGCTCATGGAGCTTGAGAGCGAATACTCCATAAAGGCTTATGTGCTTATAAAGGCAGACCCGAGGGAGATTCCATCCATAATGCTTGCCCTTTCTACCTTTGAGGGTATAAAGACGGCCGATGTGGTAACTGGCCCCTACGATATCATAGTCTTTGCAGAGCTCAGGAATCAAGATGAGCTTGGAAGGCTGGTTATAAACAAAATACATTCCCTGGAGGGAGTAAAAGAAGCCCTCACCTGTGTGGTGGTGAGAATATGACAGAGTTCCCCCTCTTGATGGAAGAAGAGGAAAAAATAGTGGTCATATACTCCCTTGAACCATCCGTCCACAAGGAAGAAGATGACGGTGTGGAGATTTTTTACTCAAGCAGAGGTGATGTGGTTAAAATAATCATAAAGAAGGATGAAAAACACCACATCATATACTTCTGAAGCTCTTTTTATTGAGGGAGGCAGAGCTCTCAAGGGTAGAGTTAGGGTTTCTGGCTCTAAGAACGCTTCACTACCCATACTTATGGCAAGCTTGTTATCCAAAGAAACGAGTGCCATAGAAAATGTTCCTGAGCTTCTTGATACCGCGACTGCCTTTGAGCTTCTTAGGAGTTTGGGGGCTGTGCTTGAGTTTGAGAAAGGCAGGGTGTTGGTGGATGCCAGCTCCGTGAATAACCACAGAGCTCCTGACGAGGTTGTAAGGCGCATGAGGGCTTCCGTGTTGGTAATGGGCCCTCTACTTGCAAGATTTGGGAGGGCAACGGTGTCCATGCCTGGGGGCTGTTCCATAGGGGTGAGGTCAATAGACCAACACCTTAAGGTTTTTGAAAAGGGAGGAGCCAGCATAGAGGTAAAGCACGGCTACATAAATCTTGAGGTGGAGAGGATAAGACCCGTTGAATATACCTTTGAGGTTATTACTGTCACTGGCACGGAGAATGCACTCATGTTTTTAAGTGGTTGTGAAAAAAGAAGCATACTCAGAAACATAGCCCTTGAACCGGAGGTTATGGACCTTGTAGAGGTTTTGAGGAAAATGGGCGTGGAAGTAGAGATAGAAGACCGCACCGCCCTAATAAGGGGAATTGCGGAGACTAAGGGCTTCTTTCACAGGGTAATACCTGACAGGATAGAGGCGGGGACTCTGATGGTGGCTGGTTTTTTGACGGGCGGTGATGTGTTGCTTGAGGATGTTAGGGTAGAGCATATGGGAAGTGTCATAGAAAAGCTCAAAGAAGCCGGCGCTGAGGTAGACATATTAAGTCTTGGTAGTTTAAGGGTTAAGGGAGGAGGGGTTGTAAAGCCTCTTAGTATATCAACCGCCGAATATCCTGGCTTTCCTACAGACATGCAGGCTCAGTTTATGGTGCTTTGTTCTCTTGCGGATGGGATATCGGAGATAAGAGAAAACATCTTTGAGAACCGATTCCAGCATGTGGCAGAGTTGCAGAGGATGGGTGCGGATATCCATGTAAGGGACAGGGTCGCCCTCGTAAGGGGTGTGGACAGGTTGTATGGTGCCGAGGTCTATTCGACGGACCTAAGAGCATCCGCCGGTCTCGTTCTTGCTGGTCTTGTGGCCAAGGGTAGGACCGTAGTTAAAGACATACACCATTTAGACAGGGGCTACGAAAAGTTGGAGGAGAAACTAAGAGCCCTCGGGGCAACCATAGAAAGGCTACCCCCGAAGGATGCTTAGGCTATCTCAATCTTTCTCTCCTTAGCTCCTTCTGCCTTTGGTATCCTTATCTCGAGGATGCCGTCCTTAAACTCTGCCTTTGCAGACTCTACCTTTATCTCAGAGGGAAGAGGTACAACTCTTTCGAACTTTCCATAAACCCTTTCCACCCTGTGGTAAGTCTCCGTTTTTTCTTCCTTTTCTTCCTTCTTCTCACCCCTTATGTGCAGGGAGTTGTCTCTTATGGAGACCTCCACATTTTCCTTCTTGACGCCTGGTAGTTCCGCCTTGACCACCAACTCCTGGTCAGTTTCATAGACATCCACCACCGGTGCAAAGACCTTTTCCACCTCTTCCCTAGGCACAAGCTCTTCCAGGAGTCTGTCAAACTCCCTTTTAATCCGTTCAATCTCTGCAAAGGGGCTCCACATCATAAGTCCTCTTCTCATGGCAACCACCTCCTTTACAAGTTTTCTGTTATATAATTTAAGTCAGTCATTATCAAGTGTCAACCCCATCCGACTCCTTCCACCTTTTATAAAGTCCGTGCTCTATTCTCAGACAATCCAAGGCTTTACCCACCACAAAGTCAATAAGCTCTTGCATTTCTTTAGGTTTGTGGTAAAAGCCTGGGCTTGCGGGCATGACTACGGCGCCTGCTCTTGCCACCTTAAGCATGTTCTCAAGGTGCACCAAAGAATAGGGTGCTTCTCGCAAGAGAAGAAGGATGGGAACTCTCTCCTTTAAAGCCACCTCACCCACGCGGTGTATAAGATTTTGGTTTGTACCGTTGGCTATGTGGGCAAGGGTGCTCATGGAGCATGGAGCTATCACTACGCCTTTGTACCTTACGAGCCTAGAACCGCTTGCTATGGGACTTGATATATCCTTCTCCGATATAAAGTTTACTTGGGGAAATTCCTTGAGCAGGTCTCCTTTTGTGATGTCAAGTTCTTGCTTCAGGACCACCCACCCCGAGGAGGACACCACAAGGTCTATTTCAAAGCTCATGGATGTGAGCACCTGCAGTAGTCTGTAACCGTAGAGAACACCGCTGGCACCCGTTATACAGAGCACAATCTTTCCATGCATATAAAAATTGTAGGCCCTGTCCGTTTAAAATATTCCAGATGCAAAGCATACTGATAGCCAATAGGGGTGAGATAGCGGTAAGGATTATAAGAACTTGTAGGGATATGGGCATAAAGGCGGTGGCCATTTACTCAGAAGCTGACATAAACAGCATGCACATAAAGCTGGCGGATAAGAGCATATGCATAGGCCCACCAGAACCATCCAAGAGCTACCTTGATATACCTAAGGTCATGTCCGCCATTGAGGTGTCCGGTGCGGAAGCGGTTCATCCAGGCTATGGCTTCTTGTCGGAGAATCCAAAGTTTTCAGAAATAGTTAGGGCGAGCAGAAAGGTTTTTATTGGTCCATCGCCAGAGACCTTAGAGCTCATTGGTGATAAGGTGAGGGCTAAAGAGGTTGCCCATAAGGTTGGACTTCCTTTGGTGCCTGGTAGCGATGGTCCTGTTGATGTTCATAATGCCCTTGAGGTTGCAAGCAAGATAGGCTATCCAGTTGTCATAAAGGCGGCCGCTGGGGGTGGGGGAAGGGGTATAAGGGTGGTAAACAACGACAAAGAATTGAGGGAAAAGTTTCACCTTGCCATGCAGGAGGCAGAGGTAGCCTTTGGTGACGGCAGGCTCTACATAGAAAAGTATCTTATAAACCCAAAGCACATAGAGTTTCAGGTGCTCGTGGACAAGTATGGTAATGTGCTAACCCTTGGTGAGAGGGAGTGTTCCATACAAAGGAGACATCAAAAGCTCATCGAGGAAGCGCCCAGCCCAGCCCTAACGGAGGAGAAAAGAAAAGAGATGGAGGTCCTTGTGGCAGAATTTTGCAAGGAGATAGGCTATGAGGGTGCAGGCACGGTGGAGTTTCTTATGGATTGGGAGGGCAACTTTTACTTTATGGAGATGAACGGACGCATACAGGTAGAGCATCCGGTTACGGAGATGGTTTACGGTATTGACCTTGTGGAGTGGCAAATAAGGGTAGCAAGGGGAGAAAGGATTGATTTCAAAAGACCGGCAAGGAGGGGCTATGCTATAGAGCTAAGAATAAACGCAGAAGACCCAAAGACCTTTCTTCCGTCCCCGGGGCGTGTGGAAGAACTTTATTTACCTGGAGGCTTTGGGGTTAGAGTAGATACTCATATTTATTGTGGCTATTCGGTTCCACCCTTTTACGACTCACTTCTTGCCAAACTCATATGTTGGGGGCATACCAGAGAAGAGGCTGTAAAAAGGGCCATAAGGGCTTTGGAGGAGTTTTACCTTGCAGGAAATGGGCTGAAAACCAACATAGATTTCCACAAGAGAATTCTCTCTAGCAGAGAGTTCCAGCAGGGAAAGCATCACATAAGGTTCGTAGAGGAGCTCATGTTCTGATGAGGGATAAACTTACAAGGTTTCTTGGTAGGATGTTCTATAGCAGGCGAGTGCCATCTTCCATCATTTTCTATGGCAAGGAGGGTATAGGCAAGAGAGACATAGCCTTTGAGCTTTCTAAAGCCCTTTTGTGCATCGAGGAGAAATATCCGTCCTGCGGTAGATGCGAATCCTGTGTTCATATGATGAGTTTTGACAAAAGGAAGGATGAGGAGCTCAGGTTTTATGGGGAAGATAAAAGGGGCAAGAGCGTATACCTTTACATGCGTGGAGACCACCCAGACTTTGTTTATCTTGCGCCCGAGAGGTCAGAAATTAAAATAGACCAGATAAGGGGTGTTAGGGATTTCATTTACCTTAGTCCAGCCCTGTCAAAAAGGAAGGTGGTTCTTATAGAGCCCGCAGACAGCATGAACCCCTACGCCCAGAACGCCCTTTTAAAGGTCTTGGAAGAACCACCCCAAGACACCCATTTTCTTCTTGTATCCAACAACTTGCAGAGGATATTGCCTACAGTGAGGTCAAGAAGCTTTGTTATTGAGGTGCCACCCCTCACCAAGGAAGAGCTAAAAAAACTTACGAAAATAGAAGACCCGGTGATCCTTGAGCTTGCGGAAGGAAGTGTTAAGATGGCAAAAAGGCTGAAGGAGGATAGGGAACTTATTAACACCGCAGAGCTTATCTTAGAGGGCAAAGTATTAGACCTTTACAAAAAAGCCCTTGAGGTGGAAAAGTGGGAGCAGGAGAGGCAGTACTACCTTCTTAGGTTGCTTCAGTCTATATACCACAGGAAATTCATAGAGACTGAAAATTACAGATACAGACAGTATCTTGACATAGTGACTTTTGGATTAGAATATTTAAACAAAGGCATAAGGATAAGTCTTTTGCTTTTTCAATTAATAGGAGGTGACGAACATGTCTTACATAAAAGCAAGATTTCAGGATACCAATAAGATTTTTCAGGTAGAAGGAGTATGGGAAAGGGAAGTGTACAGGGGGGACCTTCTTGTGGTCCAATCGGACAAGGGGGAAGAGGTTGTAACGGTCATTGGCGCTTCTAAGGACCCCTCATCCGCAAGGGCATTGTTCCTACGAAGGGCAAAGGAAGAGGATATAAAAAGAATGAAAGAAAACGAGGAGAGGGCTAAAGAGGCGATGGAAGTATGCAAGAGAAAGATAGTAGAGCATGGGCTTGATATGAAGCTGATAAAGACTTACATACCCCTTGACAGGAGCAAGATATTTTTCTACTACACCTCTGACCACAGGGTAGACTTCAGAGACCTTGTTAAGGACCTGGCGAAGGTTTTCAAGAAGAGAATAGAAATGAGGCAGGTAGGCGTCAGGGATGCGGTGCAGATGATGGGATGGATAGGTGCATGCGGTGAGGTTCCTTGTTGCATAAGATTTCAGGAGGAATTCAGCTCAGTTTCCCTAAGGGACATAGAGGAGCAGAATCTTCCCCTGTCCCCTCAAAAGTTTACAGGTCCGTGCGGAAGACTAATGTGCTGTTTGGTGTTTGAAAGGGAAAACTATATTGTCAAACTTTTACTTCCAGAAATTGGAAGCGAGCTTTGTTATGAAAAAAAAGTTTACAAGGTCTCACATATAGACCCCCTTTTATGGACAATAACCCTTGTCTCTGAAGATTCTAACAAGGATGTTAGTTTAGAAGATATCCTGCCCTATGGTTATGAAAGGGCTATAAAACACTGTAAATCCTGTGGTGGTTGTTGTACGAGGTTTGCAGAAAATGAAGCTTTTGCAGGAGTTGAGCAGTAAACTTAACCACCTCTTTCTTCTGGAGCTTTGCGACGGAAATCGTATTGAGGCGGTCTTTTACAGGGGCGACACTCTGTGTATATCTACACAAGTGGGTTGTGCTATAGGCTGTGCCTTCTGTATCTCTGGTAAGGAAGGGTTTTTAAGAAATCTCACGGAAGTTGAGATAATAGCACAGTATGAACTGGTAAGGTCTAAACTGCCAGTAAAAAGGATAGCCATGGCTGGTATTGGTGAGCCTCTCATGAACTGGAAAAATGTAGAGAAGGCCTTTTGGTACTTTAAGAACAGGGGTATTGGTGTAAGCTTCTACACATCGGGACATCCAACGGTAAGGCTTCGAGAACTTCTCAGGCTACCTCACGGAGGCGTTACCATATCTCTTCATTCTGTGTTTGAAAAAAAGAGAAAGGCTCTTATGCCCCATGGGGGAGCCCTTGAAGAAGTTATAAGAACCTTAAAAGAGGAGCTTGTGGAGCTCCCAGTTAGAAAAAGAAGAAGAATCAG
Organism: Aquificaceae bacterium; assembly: GCA_026414575.1. GTDB lineage: Bacteria > Aquificota > Aquificia > Aquificales > Aquificaceae > Pampinifervens. The sequence goes on from JAOAIS010000040.1 coordinate 28,993, forward strand.
CCTTGCTTACATGCTTCTTAAAGGATTAAACGACTCGGAAGAGGAACTTATAGAACTTGCAGGGATGGCTAAAGATCTGGGCATCTGCGTAACCCTTCTCCGATACAACAAGACCGTGGATGAATACGAGGATGTTGAAGAGAATGACTATGAGAGGGCCTTCTTACTGCTAAGGTCTTATGGCATAAGGGTTACCCTTTCTACTCGCTTTAGGAGGGACAGAATTGGAGGGTGTGGAACTTTGGCCGTAAACAGGTCGCTTACAGAGTGTTAAGAATATCCCTTATAACCTCTTCATGACCCTCTTCGTCAAATTCATTCTTTTTGGCGGCGCAGTAAAGGGGCATGACTTGAACTTTCGCAATGCCCTGTTTAATGAAATCCAACTTCTTTGCTGCAGCCTTGGAAAGGTCTATGATTCTATTCTTTTTCCAAGGACCCCTATCGGTCACAATAACTACTACCTCTTCATTGTTGTCGAGGTTTTTGACAAGGAGGTAAGTGCCAAGGGGATACTTCCTTGATGCGCCAGTATACTTGTGCTTGTTAAATATCTCACCAGAGCTTGTCCTTTTCCCATGAAACTTTCCTCCGTACCAGCTTGCGTAGCCCTCCATTACATCACAGTTTTGTGCCATGGTCTTAGAAAAGGCTAACATCAAAGCTAATAGGGCTAATTTCTTCATGGAGAAAACCTCCTAAAGAAAAAGGGAGACTAAATAATCATACCATAAATCCATGAGTTTTTCAAGCCACTTTTCGAGAACGTTTGAAAATTATCTGATAAGCATACACCAACAATTCTATAGAGCAGGCGGAAAAACACAGAAAAACCTAGCTTAAGGAGCACCATTAAGTTCCAAAGAATAAACCTCACGAATGCGAAAAGCCTAGCAAGCTCGTATATCCTCGTCCTATCCCTGTAACCCAATGCCATTTTCACATTGCCAAACAACTGCTCCACCTTATACCTGCCACACCTATATATCCTCCTGTAATGCCTCTCGTCCTAATACCTTCCATTTACAAACTTCCTGTAGGCATTCCTAACTCCTTGCCTTATCGTCTCACTTATAGGAATTACGCACTTTATTCGCTTCTTTTCAAAATACTCTATCAACTTCACGCTATCGTAGTATCCATAAGCTAAGAAATGCTTCCCTTCACTTTGACCCTACCAAGCATCGTCCACAAAAGTTTCAGCTCGTCAAAATACACACTATCAACCGCTACTCCTAAAACCATCTTCTTCTTGCCCCTTACACCTATCAGAACTTCTATCTTTACATGTGATTTTACTTCTCTTATCTGTTTTCCTCTGATATAGCTGAGTTTTACAGTATCGTTGTATCCAAATCCTGTGGCATCGGCCACTATCGTATGGTATTCCTTTATGTTGAAAACCTTCTCACAAATCTCTGCGGTTTTTGAGATGACAAAGGAGAGAAGCTCAGAGTCTATGTTTTTGTAGAGAAGTCAGGTGAGTATCCGAGTTTGTCTTTGAGTATGAGTTCAAGGGTTCTGTAAGATGCATTAAAGTGAAGTTTGAGGATAGCAGCGAGCAAGATGATTTCTATGGGGTAAGCTGGGGGTCTGCCTGGTTTTTTGCTGGCGTGTTTTGGCTGTAGAACTGCGTGACTAACTTTTTGATTAACTCTAAGAGGAAGGACACATCTTTGTTGCTAATGTATTTCATGTTTGCCACTCCTTGAGACATGGCTTTTTGTAACATGCATATTATAAACCTTGTCTTTCTTGCTTTGGAGATTTTTTAAACATTTTCAAGCCACTTTTCTGGTGTAAAATTCTTATGGTATGATGGCTCTGAGAGTCTATGTAAGCGGTATGGTGCAGGGGGTCGGCTATAGAGCTTTTACCAAAAGAAAAGCCCAAAGTTATGGGCTTACAGGATGGGTAAAAAACCTTTCAGACGGCAGGGTTGAGGTTTTTGTTCAAGGCGATAGTGATGTGGTCTGGAGCTTTTTAAGGGAGCTCTTAGATGGTCCTCCTGCGGGCAGAGTTGACAGCATGGAGGTTTTCAAGGAGGTACCAAGGTATGAAGAAAGGGATTTTACTGTTAAGTATTAGCTTTGGTATTGTTCTTGCTGTTGAGTGTAAAAATTACACGGTAAAGGAAGGGGACACCCTTGAGAGGATAGCAAAAAGAGAGGGTATAGACCTTCAGGTTCTTAGGTCTGCCAACAAAAGTTTGAAGGGCGATACGCTAAAGGTAGGGCAAAGCATATGCATACCAGTGAGGGCAAAGAGTGTGGAAAAATATGCCCTTTACGAGGTTAAGAGAGGTGATACCTTAGAGAAGATAGCGGAGAGCTTTGGTGTGGATGTGAAGACCCTTAAGGATTTTAACGACCTCAAGGGTGATAAGCTGGTGGAGGGCCAGAGAATAAAAATTCCCGCAAAGAATGCTTCTAAAAACAAGGAACCCTACGACTTTTACACTCTAAAAACCGGTGGAAGACTGAAAGATGTCTCCAAAGTCACAGGGGTACCCCTTCGCGAGCTTGAAAGGCTGAACCCAGACCTAAAGGACAAGTTTATAAAAGCTGGCACCAAAGTGAAGGTGCCGGCAGGCAACAGCATAGACAGGGGCGGCGCTGAAACTGCTAAGGCAGGCGGAGAGGATTACGAGCTTTATGTGGTAAAAAGGGGTGGAAAGCTGGAACATGTGGCAAAAGCCACGGGAACACCTCTAAAAGAGCTTGAAAGACTAAACCCTAAGCTTAAAGACAGATGGCTAAGCCCAGGCACACAGGTGAAGGTGCCAAAGGAACCATCAACACCAAAGACAAAGAAGGAAGAGAAGGAGGTAAGATACGAGCTATATACTGTAAAGAGGGGAGCAAGGCTCGAGCATGTTGCAAAGGCTACGGGGACAGAAACTGCGGAGCTTGAAAGGCTGAACCCAGATTTAAAGGGTAAATGGTTACCAGCTGGAACGCAGGTTAGGATACCAGCAAAAGGTATTTCGGAAGAAAAGAAAAAGTTTAAGGCGGAAGAACCCTACGACTTTTACACTCTAAAAACCGGTGGAAGACTGAAAGATGTCTCCAAAGTCACAGGGGTACCCCTTCGCGAGCTTGAAAGGCTGAACCCAGACCTAAAGGACAAGTTTATAAAAGCTGGCACCAAGGTGAAGGTGCCAAAGGCGCCATCTACAACCAAGGTACAGGAAACAGCCCCGAGCAGGAGGGAGGAAAGGCTTGTGGTTGTTGAGCCGGAAAAGGATGCGGGAGCAGCAACCAGTCCTTCAGCCATAAAAGGCATTCGCATATCATTGCCAGTTGAAGGAAAGGTGACCAAGGTTCCAAAAGGCATAGAAATCTATGCGCCTTGCTCCACGCCAGTAAAGTCTGTAGAAGATGGTAGGGTTATATACAGCGGAGGGGACCTCCAAGCCTACGGTAATATGGTCATCGTTGAGCATGATAGCTTTATATCCTTATACGCTCACAATGAGACAAATCTTGTAAAAAGGGGGGAAAAAGTTAGCAAGGGACAAGTAATAGCAAGGCTTGGAAAGAAAAGCAACACAGAGGAATGCGCCCTTAGGTTTGAGCTAAGGAGTAAAGAGGGTGTGCCCCTTGACCCTACCGAGTACATCAAGGATATTCAGTGAAGAGCCTGTCGCCTATATCTCCTACGCCCGGAACTATGTATCCCTTGCTGTTTAGCCCTTCGTCTAACCTTATGACAAAAAAGTCTACATCGGGATGGGAAGACATAACCTTTTCTAAACCTTGGGGTGAGGCTACAAGGTTCAAAGACAGGATCCTTTCTGGCTTCATAGCCTTTATCTGCTCTATGGCCATAATCAATGTGCCACCCGTTGCCAGCATGGGGTCAAGAAAAAGCACCCACTTGCTTGCCAACTCTGGAAACCTCTTGTAGTAAAGATTTGGCAATAAGGATTCCTCGTCCCTCTTCATTGCCAAAAAGCCTACCCTTGCCTTTGGTAGCGCCCTTAGGGCTCCCTGAAGCATGGGAAGTCCTGCTCTGAGTATGCATACAAAGACCACGCTGTCTTCTTGTATTAGAGTGAAGGTACCGGTCCCCATGGGGGTTTCTATTATTTGCTCCTTTTTGGGAAAATCTTCTGTGATGTAGGACATTGCCATGAGTGTTACTTCTTCCAGCAGGGCTCTTAGGATTTGTGGGGGAGCGTTTCTGTCCCTTATGAGGTTTACCTTGTGAACAAGTGCGGGATAGTCAAGAACCTTAACAGCCATACTTGAAATCCCCTATGCATACGATAGTCCCTTGACGACCCCTAGTAATCTTTTTTATGGTTCTTACTTCGTATATCTGGCTGTCGTTTTTTATTACGCCACCCTTTTCTAATATGTCCCAAAGACTTTTTAACATATTGTCTATGTCCCTTCTTCTGTGATTGGGCAGGAGTAGCTCCACATATATGGAAATCTTACCTTCAATGGGCTCACCCGAGTACTGTTCCTTAATCTCCCATAG
>JAOAIS010000053.1 GCA_026414575.1 Aquificaceae bacterium
ACAAATGCCCATTTACCCAGAAATGCTCAAGCCACAGCCCTAGCACGATAAGACAAAAAGCTAAGAAGATTCTCCAACCATCCAAAGGCCTCAATCCTTTTCATGCTCTTCTTTAAACAAACAGAAGATTTATTGACAAACAAAGGAAAGTAGCTAAATAAAAACATGACAAGAAAAGAGGAATGAAAGGCTGGATAAAGATTTACCTTTACACCAGCATTAGCAGGGCATTGGATGCGAAAGTAACTGACAACAAAACACACAATAGCCATTGTGCCATAGAGAACTGATAGAGAATAATTCCACAAAGGAGACTAAGGCTTTAGGTTTCAATGCCATGCAGATGATATCATGCAAAGGCTACTACGATTAGACATTTAGACAAGAAAAGCACAAAGCCAGTTATAAAAGAAATTGGGAAGGGATGGAAAGAAAGAAGTGACTATGTAAGGCTTTGGCATGTAAAGAGCCTCTTTTCATCCTTCAAGGGATGGTTTTAAGGGAGTGGTGTAAGGCTTTGTGGGCATGTTTTTTAAGCGCTGATGCAGGAATCTTAGTGGAGTGATTAGAGGTTATGATGGTATAGAAGGGTTATGGGATGTGTAGAGGCGCTGTGATGTTTGAGGGTATTGAGGTTATTATTAGACAAAGAAGATAAAACCGCATTAATAGATTTACCTTAAAAGATCTTATGCGCCATGATAGGACTGGTTTACACTCTTTAATGGACATTACCTTCCTTGCTGTTTAGGCTGTAGATGACTTCCTTGAATGCCCTATAGGGATTTTTTTCTTCAGTTTCCCACACGAATACTCCTCCCTGACTTAGTATGCCCTTGGCGGAGGAAGATACGGGATGATGCCCGCATACGACTATGTATAAGCCTTTGCTACTTATCAACTCAGATAAAGCGCTTTCGCTTTCTTCTGGGACTAAAAGCTTTTCTGGTGGATTGCCAAAAATCAATAACTCTTTTGCACTTTCAAAGCATTGACTTACATTGCCACCCTCATCCAGAAGAATGCCTACCTTGAACACTTCTTTATCCGTTGGCTCATAGTGTATAAAGACCATATCGAGCTCTTTCAATTCCTTTTTTAGGCTATCTTCTATGTGGTCTACCAGCCTATGCATTCTTATAAAATCTCTTCCCTCAAGTACAAGCACAAGGTCTGCAAAAAGCTTGCCTCCTGAGCTTCTGACAAAAAGCCCTTTTATTTCCTTTATCTCTGGAAAGGATAGTAGCACCTCCCTTATCTTTTCAAGGGTCCTTTCGTCTACCGAGACATCAAGAAGCACGGAAACCTCTTTCCATAGTATTTTGACTGCTGTATAGCTTATAAGAAGGGCCACGCCTAAGGCAAAATACCTGTCTAATTGATAACCCAAATATACGCTTAAGAGACTAAGAAGCACCAAGGAAGAACCAAAGGCATCGGTGAGAGTATGGTAGGAATCCGCCACGAGCGTGGGCGAGTTAAGTTTTTTGCCAGCCCTTCTCTCTAAAAAGGACAATACAAGAGAACTCACTAGGGAAAATACCACCACACCAATACCAAGTCCCAGATATTCTTCCTTTACTATTACCTCCTTGCCCAAAGCTCTTCTGAATATTTCGTAGGAGGTCATAAGTAGAAAGAAGGCTATTAGTATTGCGCCAAGGTTTTCAAGTCTGTAGAGGCCATAGGGAAACTTTTTTGTCTTCTTGTCAGAGAGCTTTATGGTAAAGAAGGCAACAACAGAAGCAAAGGAATCAGAAAGGGAGTGCACCGCTTCTCCCATCATAGAAAGGCTTCCCGTCAGAAGACCTGCCAAAAATTTAAACAGAGCCTGTATGAGATTTACAGCCAATGAAGCCAGTGCCCAGTGCTGTTTGTTCATCGGTTAAAGGCTGTTCTGCACCCCTGATAGCTACCCCTTCTTGATAATTCACCTTCTATTGCCTTTATAACCTCTTGCTTTCTTGCATAGGTGCAATAGTAGGGAGCTATAAGCCTTTCCTGCTCTACTTCACCTGTGAGCCTGTGTATGACCATATGGGGTGGCATTATTTCTATTATATCCGCCGCCCTCTCTGCATATTCGTTAAGACTCAAAACTTCGAATTCGCCCCTCGCATACTGTTCTGCCATTTTTGTGTTTTTTATTATGTGGAGGGGATGTATTTTAACACCATCTACGGGAAGGCTTGCTATTAGTTTGCCGGTTTCCAGCATGTCTTCCTTGCCTTCATGGGGAAGTCCAAGAATGATATGGGCACATACCTTGAGATTTCTTCTTTTAGTTCTTAGCACTGCGTCCACAAAGTCTGAAATCCCGTGAGCCCTGTTGATGAATCTAAGGGTATTGAAATTTGCACTTTGGAGGCCGTACTCTATCCACACCTCGAGTCCTTTTAGGGTATAGCTTTCTAAAAGGTCAAGGACCCACTCGGGCGCACAGTCGGGCCTTGTGCCTACATCTATACCAACAACCTCTTCAAGCTCCAGGGCAGTGTCGTAAATGGATTTTAGGTACTCACGGTCTCCGTAGGTGTTAGAGTAAGACTGGTAGTAGACAAAAAAGAGAAGATTTTTGCCATAGCGTTCCTTTGCCCTCTTTATTCCTTCCTCTATTTGTTTGCGCAGAGGTGCCTGAGGTTCAAGGTGGGCAGGCCTTGTGCCAGAAAAGCAGTAGGTGCATCCACCCTTTGCCTTTGTACCATCTATGTTGGGACATGTAAAAGGTAGAGCAACTGTGATTTTTTGCACCCTTCTACCATATTTATGCTTAAGGTAGTCTTTCAAGGAATAATAGAGCCTATCCACCGCCACCATAGGATTTAAATTATAGATTCCTAACCGCTTTTATGGTATATTATTTACCCTTCAAGGCGCGTAGCTCAGTTGGCAGAGCGCCTCCCTTACAAGGAGGAGGTCGGCGGTTCGAGTCCGCCCGTGCCTATTGTTGACGGATGTCTGAAGCTGTAGTATGATATAATATTGCCCTTTTAAGCTGGCGTAGCTC
>JAOAIS010000017.1 GCA_026414575.1 Aquificaceae bacterium
AAAGTAGTCTACAAAAGCTCTTATAAGTTCAAGGATTATCACCAAAGAGAGAACGTTTGTGAGAAGTTCCTTTATGCTTAATCTTACAGTGGCTTCGGTAAACAGAAGACCTATTTCCAAAATCGTCCTCACGAGGGCTGCGGATAAAGAGATAAGAAGTACTACGATTGTTACATTAAAGGCTACTCGTATAAAGGCTTTGTAAAAACCTGTTATATTTTCCTGCAAATTCATATTCTTTTAAACTCTTGAGGTAGCTCTCTTGGAGGAACGCCCGTATACTCGGTTTCCACCTCCTCGTCAAGCCTTTTGGAAAAGGGCTTCTCTGTAGTAAGCTCTTCGTAAACATGGGCTACTAAACCTGGGACTCTTCCTATGATGAAAAAGCCCTTACCAAGACGCCAATCAAAGCCCATCTCGGAGGCAACGGCAGCAATGCCGCCATCCACATTAAGCACAAGTTTTTTGCCCTTTTGCCTGCCTATCTCCTCTTGTACCGCCTCTGCAAATTCACAATGTTTTCCATAAAAGCCCAAAGCCCTGGCTATATCCATGAGCCTCTTGGTCCTTGGGTCAAAATCCTTGTAATATCTGTGTCCGTAGCCGGGTATGGGCTTTTTGGCCTCCAAATACTCTCTGACTGTGTCCTCAACCTTTTTTTGGCTGTTTACACCCTCCTGTATGAACCTCATGGCGTCCTCAAGGGCACCCCCATGAGCAGAACCGAAAGCAAGGACTCCAGCAGCTACACCCACATTGAGAGAGTTTCCGCCGGAGGCTACAGACCTTGCGGAGATGACGGAGGGTGGCGCTATGCCGTGGTCTATTACAGATACAAAGATAGCCTCCATCATTTTAGACTCCTTTTCGCTGGGCAGTTCACCCTTCAGCACAAGGTATATGGCCTGAGCAAAGCTGAGGTTGCCCACCAGGTCCAAAAGCCTGTAGCCCCTTACATAGGTTTCATTTCCCACATGCTGGGTTATGGCTGTTTTCCACTTTTTCTCCATCTTAGCCACCTCCAAGCATTTCCTTATTTAGGCGTATTTTGGTGTTTTTCTTTAGGTGTTCAATATATTGGGTAAGCACCGTCTGCGTCTTAAGGCTTAGTACATCCCTGAGAATCTCCTTTTTCTCTTCTCCCTTTATTTCCTTGCTTGCTCTCTTGTCCAAAAGTATGACCCCATAGCCCTGACGAAGGGAGTAGGGTCCAAAAACCTTCTCCTTAGATAGCAACATGCGAATAAGGTCCTTCTGGTCTACATTTATAACAGCGCTTAGTTGCATGGCAGGAGTGTCTGAAAAGTTAAGAGCCTTTGCTTCCGGCTTTTTGCCCTCTTTTAGAGCCTTGGCGAGCTCCTCTCCCTTTTTGAGGGCTAAGGAGTTGGCTTTTTCCTCCATAAACCTTTCCTTTACCTTTTCTTTTACCTTATCAAACTCCTCATAACCTGCAGGTAGAACCTCCCTTAGGTATATCACCGCGTAGCCATCCGCCTGCTTTGTGATGACTAATCTGTCCTGAAGTGTTAGCTTTTGGGCTTCTCCCTTGAGACTTTCTTCCAACTTCTGAGACTCATCAGGAAGTCTTAGCTCTTGAAATCCTTGGGGTTCCTTACCCTCTTTAAGCTCCCTGTATATGGCAAGAGCCCTTTCCTTGTCCTTCTCCCTCCAGACCCTTATTAGCTTAGATTCCTGCCTTTTAAAGGCTTCTTTGTTCTTCTGGTAGTACTCCAAGAGCTCCCGTTCCGTGGGTGAATACCTGTCTTTCATGTCAGAGGGAGTTATAATGTAAAGGCTACCGCTTAGAAGGGTAGACTCGGCCAGAACATTTGCCTCAAATTCCTCCTCCGTGAGGTAAACGCCGTTTGTAAGAAGGCTTATGAGCTTTCGAACGCTTATGGCTTTTCTTAAGTATTCCTCGTATTCTTCTGGCGTCATGCCTGACCTTGATAGCACCTCTTTGTAACGGGATGCGGTAAAAAGACCACCCTCTTGGAAAGTGGGGTCGGACTTTATAACCTCAACCACTTCCCTTTCGCTTGCCAAAAGGGAAAGGCTTTTTGCCTTCTGGTATAGAAGCTCCTGTGCCACGAGGTTTGAGAGTACCTGTTCCTTAACCAGACCCTCCATCTGGGGGTTCTGAAGAAGGTTTGAAAACCTCATAAGCTCTCTCCTGTAGTCCTTGAGGGTTATGCAGCCAGAACCAACCTCCGCAACGCACCTCTTAGAAGGGGATGTTATGTCCTGTACGCCCCCTGTAAAGAACAGCCACAAGAAAAAACCACCTGTAGCAACCGTTATGATGGCTATTGTTATACTCTTGTATCGATGGAGCAGAGAGTACATGGAGGTAAATTTTAGCATATATTATTTTGAACGCCTTTAAACAGGAGGAGGATATGTTTACAAAAGAACAGCTTGAGCTTTTGAAGAACAAACTGACGGAGGAAAAGGTAAAACTTCTGGAACGCTACAAAAAAAAGGAAGACACTCAAGCGCGCATAGAGGAAGAAGTTAAAGAGCCAAGGGACCTCGAAGATATAGGGCAGATGACTTACACCCAAGAACTTCTTGACACCCTCTCCACAAGAGAGTTTTTCATCATCAAAGAGATTGAACACGCCCTCAATAAGATGCAGGGGGGCACCTACGGCATATGTGAATACTGCGGCGAAGAGATTCCCTTTGAAAGGCTTCTTGCCATCCCTTGGACTAGGTATCATGCCCACTGTGCAGAAAAAGCGGAAGAAGAAGGCATAGTACCTACATATCCTGCGGTCACCTTTGAAACCACAATACCCGAGGAGGTAGAACTTCAAAGGGAAGACATAACAGAAGCATGAACTTTGATTTTTACCTGCCCGTTGAAATAATCTTTGGTGTTGGCTCTTTGGAAAAGTTGGGTGAGGTTGGAAGGCGCTTTGGTTACAGGGCGCTTGTGGTAACTGGCAGAAAAAGCGCCAAGGAACAAGGCTACATTAACAAGGCATTGGACTCCCTAAAGAGGTGGGGCGTGGAGGAGGTTTTTGTCTTTGACCAAATAGAGCCAAACCCCACCGATAAGGTTGTAAACCACGCCAGCGAGCTTGTGGTAAAGGAGAGGATAGACTACATAGTTGGGCTTGGGGGCGGTAGCAGTCTGGATTCCGCAAAGGCCATATCCATAGTTTCCTCCAACGAAGGTTATGCATGGGATTATGTGAACTACCCTGAGGGTCCAAGGCTTATACCCTTTTTTAACAGGCCTGTCATATGCATACCAACTACCGCAGGCACAGGTAGCGAAGTAAACAGGTATTCGGTGCTTTCTAACCCTATAAGAAAGGAGAAGATGGTCTTATCCCACTCCCTGAATTATCCCAAGGTAGCCCTAATAGACCCATCTCTCACCATCAGCATGGACAAAAGACTTACCGCTACCACGGGGGTAGATGCCCTTATGCACTCCCTTGAGTCACTTACCAACAAGTTTTCCAACACCTTTGCGGAAGACTTAGCTATAAGGTCTATAAAGCTCATAAAGACATGGCTTCCAATAGCCCTCCAAGAACCAAACAACCTTCGGGCGAGGTCTTGTATGAGCTACGCTGCCATGCTTGCGGGAATTGCCATAGACAGGAAGAGGGTGGCACTTATACATGGTATGGAACATCCCATATCCGCACATTATCCACATGTGGCGCACGCGGAAGGACTCTCCGCCCTTGCATTGGCTGTGACCGAGTTTAACATTGTGGGAAATCCCGAAAAATATTCACTCTTTGCAGAGCTGATGGGTTATCCCCCCAAACCCCACATGGCGGTAAAAGCCCTCGAAGACTTTTTGGAAAGAATAGACATGAGGCTAAGCCTAAGACAGCTAGGTGTGGAAAGGGAAAAGCTCGAAAAGCTTACGGAGGATGTCTGCATGCTTTCAAGGGGTCTTTTCTCCATAAACCCCGTAGAACCCACCGTGGAGCAAGTCTACAAGCTTTACGAGAAAGCTTACGAAGGATATTAACCTTCTTCTATGACTTAAAACATAAACGGTTTATGGTTAATTAACTACATTATGATATAACTACACTCTTAAGGAGGTGCTAACATGTATGGAAATTACATAGTAGATGTGCCAGAGGATGCGGTAGTTAACATAAACTATGTAATCCTAAAAGAGGGTATTACCGTCGACGATGTGGCAGAAAGGATAGCCTACTTATGTGAGCATGTGAAAACCTATCACTCGGATACGGGTTTTTATGGTGGTTTCGTGGCTCTTAACACGGGCGGTGTATCCCTCGAAGGTTCTACCGCAGGGCAAACAACGGAGCATCCCCTGAAAAACAAGGAAGTGCTCATAATAACCTTCTGGAGGTCCTTAGAGGACCATGAAGAATCTCACAGAAGTGAGGGTTTCAACAGGCTGTTTAAAGAGCTGACCAATCTCGCAGAAAGCACCCAAGAGGTAGTTTATCAGATGCTCTGGCAAGGCAAAGCCTACGACCCTGAAACCGCAAGGAAGGCAAGAGAGGCAAAAGAAGCCCACTGCACTAGCTGTTAATCCTCCCAGTATTCTGCCCCACAGTCCTCTTTTTCCCATACCACCACCTTGGAGACTGTGGGGTACTTCTCTTTTACTCTATGGTATATCCACTTTGCCATATTTTCTGCGCTGGGCGAGAAGTCCACGAGTTCGTTGAGAAGGCGGTAGTCGGGTAGGAGTTCTTTCAAGAGGCCTTCCACCTCAAGAAAATCGTAGCCCATACCACCAGCGTCCACCTTATCAGCCCTAATGTGAACCTCCACAAGCCATGTATGTCCATGAAGGGGCTCTGGTGAGCCGTGGTAATCTGTTAAAAAGTGAGCCCAATTAAACTTTCTCTTAACTATAACCTTCCAGGGCATCAGTCTAACTCCTCGCCCCTTAGAAGCCTCTGTGCGTAATTGACGCAGGCAAGTACCATAAACCAAAGGGCATGGTTGTTGGTATCTTTAAAGTCTTCCTTAACCCAAAGGCTTCCATCCTCTTTCCTTACCAAGCTTATGTATTCCATGGCTTTGAGGGCAAGGCTTTTATTGGAAACCTTGTTAAGAATCCTTTCTTTTATTGACTCGGGCAAAGGCATCTCTTCCATACTTATCCTCCAGCTTTGGCCATCCAGCTTTTTAAAAGCCTAAAATTACCCCTTGCCTTCATCGGCCTCCTTCCACAAAAATAGAAAAAGGGGCTTAAGACCAAAATAAAATCCCTTAAAACTAAAGATATAAGTATATCCCAGAAACATGGTTAAGCCACCCTCTGGCTTTAGCTCGAAGAAAGACCCTTCGTAACATTCCTCATCATGAACGCCCATCTTTATAAGAAGACATTTCTCAGAAGGCAGAACTTTAAGAAATCCATCTTCCTTCCAGTAGAGAGTTGGCTTGTGGCTGAAGGATATTAAAAGCATGCCTTCCCTGAGGACTTCTATGAACTGCACCTTGTTGTCTATCTTTTTATTAGAAATAAGAAAGTTTCTCATAATTTTGAAGCTGTGTTTGTAAGATGGAAATAGGAACCTTATGCCTACCTCCCTTATGTAGAGCTTCACATGGTGGTCAAGACCTCCAACTACCCTGTTGCGTATACCCATCTTGAGATAAAGGCCTGCGTACTTTCTCAAATCGATTAGCTTTTTTAAAGCTTCAAGGACAAGCCTTTTTGAAAATACCGCTGTCAAGAGGATATAGGGGATTAAAAAGAGCATCAGCGCCTTTCTTTCCAACAAAACATCCTTCAAGTCAATAAGTTCAATAAGATAACTCTCAGGAAGGTCAAGCTTCCATCGGTACTTTTCCTTGAAGGGGTGGGCTACAACCCTTAGGTCATCCGCCATAAGAAGGTCGCCAAGCACCTTTCCCTCTTCCCCCGTTATCTTCTTTTCCAAACCCCCTATAAGCCTTTCATCCGCAAAGTGTTTTATGCTGTCGTTTTCATGGTCTGTAACCACCACATAATCTATGTTCTCCTCCTTGGCAGCCCTTGTTATATCCTCCGGTTTACCGAGGGAATCGTAGGAAAACTGACTATGCACATGCAACTGAAAGGAATAAAGGTAAAGGTCTGGAAGCTTATAAAGACAAGAGTCAACACGCCTTGGTCTAAACCTCTTGGTGGGATAAAGAATTACAAAGAGAAGGTAAATAAGGAAGAATGAAAAAAGCACAAAGAGAAAAGTCATCCTACCTTTATTTGCCGACGAACCTCTTCCATTGTCTGGATTGCGATCATCCTTGCCCTTTCCGAGCCGAGCTTTACTATTTCCATGAGCCTGTTCCTATCTCTGGCAAAGCTTTCCCTTTTTTCCCTAAAGGGGGTCAGGAAGCTTTCGAGTTCTTCAAGCATGAGCTTTTTACAGTCAACACAACCAAGCCTACCACTCTTGCAATCCCTTTCCACTTCCTCCACTCTCTCTGATGGACTGAATATCTTATGGTAGAAAAAAACGGGACATATCTCTGGTCTTCCAGGGTCACCCTTGCGAAGCTTCTGGGGGTCTGTAAAAAAACCCATAACCTTCCTTTGAACTTCTTCTTTACTGTCTGCAAAGTAGATGGCGTTGTTGTAAGACTTGCTCATCTTCCTGCCGTCGGTACCAGGAAGCTTTGATGTTTCTGTCAGCATAGCCTGAGGCTCTGGAAAGGTGTCGCCGTAAAGGTTGTTAAACCTTCTGGCTATTTCCCTTGACAGTTCCACATGGGGTAGCTGGTCTTCGCCCACCGGCACCGCCTGAGCCTTGTATATGAGTATGTCCACAGCCTGCAAAACAGGATAACCAAGAAAACCATAAGTGTCCGTATCGTAGAAGTCCCTCTTGGACACATTCAACTCCTTAAGCGTATCTTTGCTCAAATAGCCCTCAAACAGAGCCTGTATTAGTGTATCCGACAGGTTGTCAAGAAGGAGTTCCTCCAGAGCTTCAAAATCCTCAACCCTGTAAGGCAGTTTTGCCAAAAAGGTTTTCACATGGTCCCTCAAGCCCCCCTTAAACATTAGGCTAAGATCTGTTAGTCTTAAGAGGTTATACTTGGTGTCCTTATAAGTGGGGTTCCACTCAAGCCAGCTCTTGGGTGTTATCATAGAAAACAAGAGAAAGAGCTCTGCATGTTCCTTGACCTTTGACTGAAGAAAGAGCACGCTTTTGTCAGGGTCTATTCCAAGGGTAAGCCAGTCTGTGAGCATCTCTTCCGTATTTTTCTGTATCTCTTCTGTCTTCTTATAGCCCGTAGTTAGAGCATGCCAGTCCGCTATCATGTAAAAGGTTTCATGCTCCTGTTGTAGTTTTATCCAGTTTTTTATGACTCCGAAGTAGTGCCCAAGATGAAGCTTGCCAGTAGGCCTCATACCGCTAAGAACTCTCATGGTTTAAATATTAAAGCACACTCAGCGATTATAATAGTAGAAATGGACCTTCTTACTGTAATAGGGATTGTGGGAGGACTGGTAGCCTTACTTGTGGGCGCAATTCTCAAGGGTGCGAGCATACTTTTTCTCATCCAACCCGCAGCCTTCGTAATAGTGGTACCTACCACGCTTTTTGCAAGCCTTGTTACCATACCCATAGCCAAGTTTTCCCTGATAATAGAGGGGCTTAAGATAGCCTTCAAGGGTGGTAGCAACGAAGCCCTTGAAACAAAAGCTCAGCTTGTTGAACTCGCCAATCTGGTCAGAAAGGAAGGTATGTTAGCCCTTGAAACAAAAGCTGAGGAGATAAACGACCCCTTTCTAAGAAGAGCCATAGACCTGATGGTTCTTGGCGTAGATGAGAATGTGCTCGCAGAGAGCCTTGAAGCGGAGATTGCAAAAAAAGAAGAGGACCTTGAAATAGCGGTAGAATACTGGAAAAACTCAGCGGAGAGTGCCCCTACCTTCGGTCTTGTGGGCGCGGTCTTTGGTCTTATGAAGGCCCTTAAGAGCCTTGATAACGCTCAGGAGCTTGCCGCTGGCATATCCGCGGCTTTTGTGGCAACCGTATACGGCATCACCTTCTCTTATCTTGTTTTTGGTCCTCTTTCCAAGAAGATAAAAATAAAATCAAAGGAAGAAGTGCTAAGAATGTACATGATACTGGATGCCTGCAGGATGATGGTAAAGGGTGAAAACCCAAGGCTAATAGAAGAGAGACTCAGCTCCTATGTTGAGGTAAAGGGATGAAGAAGAAAAAGTGTCCCGAAGAAGTTTCAGAAAAATGGGCAATACCCTATGCGGACTTCCTTACACTGCTTCTTTGCCTTTTTATAGCTCTTTTTGCCATGGCACAAGCAGGCAAGCAGGCAGCCCTTGAGTACGCTCAGGCCTTCGCAAAAGCCTTCGGTATGAGGCTCGTCCCCTTTCAGGAGACGCTACCAAAACAGATACTGCCAGAGCCAGTGCTAAAAAGAGCAGAACCTACAGAAAGGGGGAAAAAATTACAGCGACAGCTCCAGGAACTTCAGGACGCCCTCAAGAGGCTTGGTCTTGAGGGGGAGTTTAAGATAGCCTTCGAGGCTATTGGCGTAAGGCTGATACTTCAAGAAAAACTACTCTTTGAATCAGGTAGTGCAGAGATAAAACCAGAAACAAGGCCTATCCTTGATAAGCTTTATGAAATCATAAGGGAACTTCCAAACCCCGTAGAGGTGGAGGGCCATACAGACAACATTCCCATATCCACTGAAAGGTTTCCCTCCAACTGGGAGCTTTCCACGGCAAGAGCTGGTACAATAGTCCGCTATTTCATAGCAAGGGGTATAAACCCTGAAAGGCTCAAGGCTTCTGGATATGCGGATACAAGGCCCTTAGCTTCCAATGCAACCCCAGAAGGTAGATCCCAAAACCGAAGGGTAGAAATAGTTATACTCAACATAAAGGGTGCGGAGCTAACTCAACCGCAGACAGGAGAACCTCCACAATAAAGTCAACCTCCTTGTCGGTGAGGTATGGATGCACTGGCACAGAAAATACCTCTCTCCTAAACCTTTCAGCCTTTGGAAGGGGTAGACTTTCTGCACCTCTTATCTCGTTGAGTAGATATGGGTAATAAACCCTTCCATCTATACCCCTTGCCTTAAGCCTTTCAAGAATAAGGTCCCTTTGAGGATGTCTGAGGGTGTAAAGATGGTAGACATGACAGGCGCCCTCCCTTTCATAAGGATGAACAAAACCACCATTCAAGGACTGCATGTACCTTGAGGCTATTTCCCTTCTTCTTAGATTGTTAGCTTCCAACTTTTTCAGCTGGGCATAACCAATACCCGCCTGAAACTCGGTTATCCTTACATTAAAGGCGGGATGGTTTCCAAAATCTATCCATTTTTTAACTTCTTGCGCAAGCCTTCTGTCGCTGGTGGCTATGGCTCCTCCTTCTCCCATGGGCAAGTTTTTAGAAGCGTAGAAACTAAAGGCGGATATGTGTCCTAAGGATCCAGCCTTTTTTCCTTTCCATTCAGCGCCATGGGCTTGGGCAGTGTCCTCTAACACATAAAAACCATGTCTTTCAGACAGCCACATAATAGCTTCCATGTCCGCAGTCTGCCCATAAAGATGAACAGGAATCACTACCTTTGGCCTGTACTTTTTTACCGCATCCTCAAGCTGGTTTGCATCCATTGTGTAGTATTGGTCCACATCCACCACAACGGGAATGCCGCCAGCAAGGTATACCGCATCTATGGTGGCCATGAAGCTCATGGCTGGCACAATAACGCGTTTGCCCTCCACGCCGATAGCCTTAAGGGCTATAAAGAGAGCTACAGTACCAGAGCATAAGGTGAAAACCTGCTCAACGCCCAAGTATCGGGCAAACTCCTCCTGAAAGAGGGATGTCCACTTACCCCTCGTTATTTGACCGCTTTCTAATATTTCCAATACTATTTCCTTCTCCTCTTCAGAGAACCTCGGTTCAATTATCCTAACCATGCTTTAAGAATAGTATAAATACCAAACCTTTGCAATTTTGCAAAGGTAGAAAACCACAGGGGATGAGCTTTGGAAAATAATCTAAAGGAGTTTTATCAAATCCTCCAACTTTTCCGCATCGGTAAAGCTGGTGGAAAGGTGGGATGTAGGATGTCCATAAAGACCACAAAGGGTGACAACCTTGGTTTCCGTATGCTTTCTTAGTAGTCTTATGACAAAATCCGTTCGGTAGCAGTGCACACCCACAAGGATGGTAAGGTCATGCTTTCCGTGCAATACCGCGTGGTGTGGGTTGGGTGGGTCCATCTCCACGTATGGGTCGTACTTTTTCAGTTTTGGCCTATAGTCGGGCAGGACTTTTACATTAAACCTTTCTACCTTTTCTATAAACTCCCTTAAGACCCTTGCCTTTTCCTGAAGCTCTTTTTCTCCAAAATCCCAAAAGAGCAGAGGACCTATGACCACGGTGGGTCTTTCCGCTCCCCTTATCCATTTTGCTAAAGTTTTCAGAGCCTCTTGGTAGCTAACTACCTTCTCTCCTAAGGTGGCCTCTCCAACAAAAACTTCCTCCCGCATGGATGTTCTCGTTCTGTCCTCCTGAGGCGTAGGTACAGCTTTTGGCTTTTTGTAGTAGTTGGGTATAAAATCCATAAGGAAAGGAGAGAAGTCAAAGCTCCTATCAGACCTATGAACCTGCTCTTGGACATCCTCTTTTAGTGAGAGGCTCTTGTAAAGGTCATCCCTAATAAGGTCTAACTCCACCGTAAACTCACCGTGGTATGCCCTCTCTTCCTCCTCCACCCCCAAGCTGTAGCATGTTGTTCCTACTATGTCAAAAAGCACACCCCTTGCCCCATCCTCCGACGCCCTTCTGAATATCTCGTACCTTTTCTCATAAAACTCATAACAGCAATGCCCCACATAGGTATAGCCCATCTGAGCACACCAGAGGAGCGTATCCCTCAAAAGTTCAAAGGAGGTTATGGTTATGGGTATCATGCCCTTCTGGTAAGCAAGCCTATAAGCATCCCCTACAGTACAACCACCACATTCTCCACAATCATCGAGATGTCTGTAGTCACACCATCTTGGCTTGGCACAGTAAGGCAAAAGCATACCCTTTGCCTTCTGAAGGTTTTCCAAGAGTCCACCGCCTATGGAGGCGATGATATTATTCAGTCTTTTTTTTTCTATGCCTATGTCCAAACCCTCCACCTTGCGGAGGGGGAAGAGCACCGCCTCCACAAAATCATCCACGGTAAGGTTAAGACCTTCCCAGTCTCTTCCTTGGAAGAATTCTTTTATCCTTCTTTCGATGTCTGCGAGGGGTGTATGCTTGAGGTAGGCCTCAAGGTCGTAAAGGAGCCTTTGGGGTTTTACAAAGAAATCGCCATTCACTATAACTTGCTGAAGTAGTCTGCTCTTTAGGTCTACCTTGGCAGAAACCCTGAAGGTGCCGCCGGGGCATCTGTATATGCCAAAGAGCATCTCGCTGTCAGAAGGTGCTTTTTTCACATGGTACACCCACTCATCACTTCTGTAGTAGTCCTTTTGCCTTTGGAGAAGTTCAAGCTCTTCTTTTGTTAGCTCGCCCCAACGGGCTTCAATACCAAGCTCTTCCCTAAAGCCCTCCAGCAACGCTCTGAAAACCTCCTCCCTATCTGGCATGTAACCAAGGGCCCTTTTGACCCATTCTACCCTATCTTCTGCGGCCTTTATGCCCTTTGAGGTGAGTTTTTCTACAGGTATCTGCAGGGACTTTAGCATGCGCTCCACGCTAAAATCCATAAGCACCGTACCCTGATACAAGAAGGCTTTTCCTTCAAAGACACCCCCGGTTCCAGATATCTTTTTGCCATCCACCTCTATGTCGTTCCTAGGCCTAAACTCTGCCCTTATGCCAAGCCTCTGAAGGCCCCTTGCGGCACCAGTGCATATCTTTTTGGTTAACTCCTCATAGCTTAGGTTACCAAGGTGTTCTGTAGAGGCTATAACCTCCCAACCTATCTGGGTCTCGTCAAAGTATATGGCACCCCCACCCGTTATCCTTCTTCCTACCCCTATACCCTCTCTCTGCACATATTCGAGCCTTACCTCCTGTTCCACCGCCTGATGAAAACCCACAAGAACACACTCTGGCTTAAACTGAAGAAACCTTATGGTAGGTGGGATCCTTTTTTCCGACATGAGGTCAAGCATTATTCTGTCAAGGGCTATGTTTTCGTGATGGGGTCTTTGCCCTGTATACAAAACACGCCACATTTTTTCCTCCTTATAATACTTTGGTAAATTTTAACCCTCAAAGTTTTTACACTTACTGATATGGGTCAGTAAAATCTCAGACATTACACACTTGCCAGAGCTCTTAAGCCTTATAATGTTTTCATGGGAAAACCCTGGTCTGGTCGCTTCAAGGAAAAAACAGAAGAGTTCGTGGAAAGGTTTACCCAGTCGGTGAGTTTTGACAAAGAGCTTGCTCCATGGGACATAAGGCAGAATGTGGCTCATGTGAAGACGCTGTTAAGGGCTGGCGTGCTATCAAAAGAAGAAGCGGATTCCTTGCTAAAGGGCCTAAAGGTCATCGAAGAGGAACTCTTAGAGGATAGGTTCGAGTTTAGGAAGGAGTTAGAAGATGTGCATATGAACATAGAAGCGGAGCTTATAAACAGGCTGGGGGATGTGGGTGGTAAGCTTCATACCGCAAGGAGCAGAAATGACCAAGTGGTCACCGACGAGAGGCTATACATAAAGGATAAGTTGTCGGCGTCCTGCGAATTACTTAGAGACTTAAGAAGAGTGCTGGTAAAGCTTGCGGAAAGAAGCGTGGATATAATCCTACCCTCCTACACACATCTTCAGAGGGCTCAACCCATAAGGATGATACATTACCTTTTAGCTTACAGGGAGATGTTCCTGGGCGATGAAACAAGGTTTATAAATGCTTACAGACATGCGGACTGTCTTGCCCTTGGTTCGGGCGCGGTTGCAGGTGTAGACTTCCCCCTTGACCGTTTTTACACGGCGGAGCTTCTTGGCTTTAGTAGGGTCTGTAGAAACTCCATGCAAGCAACCGCAGACAGGGACTATGTATTGGATGTGCTTTACGCCTGTGCGGTATGTGGTATGCATCTTTCGCGTCTTGCGGAGGACCTTATACTTTGGTCAAGCGAGGAGTTTGGCTTTGTTGACCTGCCCGACAGGCTGTGCACGGGTAGCTCCATAATGCCCCAGAAGAAAAACCCCGATGTGCTTGAGCTTATTAGGGGAAAGGCGGGAAGACTGTACGGAAATCTCTTTAGCCTTTTCACGACCCTAAAGGGTTTACCCATGGCTTACAACCGGGACCTTCAAGAGGACAAGGAACCTCTCTTTGACAGCATAAGGACCATCTGTGATTGCCTTGAAGGCATGAAATTAATCTTAGAAGGTATGAAAATAAGGATGGACAGGATGAGAAATGCAAGCGGTGGCTTTACCCTAATGACGGACCTTGCCAATTACTTAGTGCACAAGGGGCTTCCCTTCCGACAGGCCCATAGGCTTGTGGGCTCTATAACATCCCTACTGCTCGAAAAGGGCAGAAAGCCGGAGGAGCTGACTCTCGAAGAACTAAGAAGCTTTTCCGAACTCTTTGATGAAGACGCCCTTGCTCTGCTGAGCCCCGAAGCATCCACAAACCGCAAGAATACCTATGGAGGTACTGCAAGGGATGAGGTCCTTAAGATGCTGGAAGTAGCAAAAAGGGAGGAGGGAATTTCATGAAGATGATTGCCATCTTCCTCTTGCTTCTTGTGGTAGCGGGTGTATCGGGCATGCTGGTATTCCTGAATCAGGGCAAGGTAACGCTTCTTCTCACACCTTCTTTCAGGGGACTTTACTATGCGCTACCTGAGATGTCCATTGGATTGCTTGTGGTTCTAAGTTTCTTCGTCGGACTCTTTGTTGGCTACCTTTCCGCCCTAGTGACAAGATTTTTGAATAAGCCTTGACTGACCCTAACATGGTCTTAACTTATAAAAACCAAGGAGGGAGAAGATGGCTATAGAGTACCAGCCCCTATACATAATGGCAAGCGGTATGCTGTTAAAGCAAAGAAAGCTCGATACCATAACCAACAACCTTGCCAATTTGGACACGCCTGCCTTCAAAAAGGACCTTATGTTAGTAAGCCTATGGGGTACCCCCTCAGGCCAGAGAATCCCAGACACAGACCCCCAAAACCCTAACAACAACTTCTTATATCCTGTAGTGGAAAGGGTCTTCACAGACCTTTCCCAAGGACCCATAAGGCAGACGGGCAATCCCCTTGACCTTGCCATAGAGGGCAGGGGCTTTTTTGCAATCAGAAGAGGTCAGGAGGTGTTCTACACAAGAAAGGGGAATCTCAGACTCGATGGGGAAGGCTTTCTTGTGAACGAGCAGGGCTATAGGGTTCTTGACCAAAACCTTAATGAGATAAGGCTTGAGGGTGAGCCTACTTTTGGTAGGGATGGGTCGGTCTTTGTGGGTGGAGAGCAGGTGGCAAGCCTTGGCGTCTTTGACCTTCAAAACCCTCAGAAGGTAGGAAGGGACATCTTTAGCGGTCAGCCCCAGCAAGCTCAGGGCTTTAAAATTATGCAGGGCTTTTTGGAACTTTCCAACGTAAATCCCATCCTTGAAGTAGCCCATCTCATACAAACCCACAGGGCCCATGAGGTTTACTCTAATCTTATAAGGTCTTTAGACACCCTGTATGAGAGGTTCAACCAGAGCTTTTAAAATAGGTTTTTTTGGGCAGCGGTTTTCGACAAGTTTTCCAGCTCCTTCAGAAGGCTTTTCATCTCAAGTTCCTCAAGCATTGTCCTAAGCCTTTGAAAGTCTGGTGCCTTTAGCCTTAGTTCTTCCTCTTCAAAATCCAAACCCTCAACCCTGTGCAATCTAAGTAGATTTAGGGCAAGCTCAAGACTTTCTCTTTTAGCTTCTGGAAAGGCGCTCTTGAAGTCTTCCCAGTTTCTTAGAATGTTTTCTACAGAGCCGTACTTATCTAAAATCCTTATGGCTGTCTTTGGACCTACACCTTTTATACCCTCTATGTTGTCCACCTTGTCGCCCACAAGGGCAAGGTAATCCACCAACTTTTCCGGAGGCACACCAAACTTGTCAAGAACCTTTTTTCTATCAAAAACCTCACCGCTTATAGGGTTTATGACCACAAGCCCTCCATCTATGATTTGCATGATGTCTTTGTCAGGGGAGTAGACCTTAACGGAAAAGCCTCTCTCAAGGGCTTTAAGGCCAAGGGTGGCTATTATATCGTCCGCCTCGTAGCCCTCCAGCTCATAACGCCTAATGCCCATCATGTCCACGAGCTCCTTTATCGCGGGAATCTGTAACTTCATGGGGTCTGGCATGGTGGGCCTCTTTGCTTTGTAATCCTTGTATATTTCTTCCCTTTTGGTTGGCTTGGGCATGTCAAAGGCTATGGCGAAGTAGCAAGGTTTTTCTGTCTTAAGGAGGGCAAAGATTGCCCTCATAAAACCGTATATGGCTCCGGTAGGAAAGCCTTTTGAAGTGGATAGGGGTGGAAGAGCAAAGAAACTCCTGTATAGAAAAGCTGAACCGTCAAGAAGATGCAGTACCTTCATGCATGACCTTCCTGTAGTATCCACTCATGGATTCCATAAGACTTCTTGTAGCCTTTTCCACATCCTCAAAAGCAAGAATGGCGGAGACCACAGCCACACCCCTTGCTCCTGCTTGCAAAACCTCATGAACCCTGTAGTGGGTTATGCCCCCTATGGCAACTATAGGCTTATCTGTAAGCTTTACCGCCTGTCTTAGTCCATCTAACCCAACGAGTTTGCAGCGCTCCTTGGTGGTGGTCTCGTAAACAGAGCCAAAGCCTATGTAATCTATGGGAAGGTGGTCAACCTCTCTTAGCCTTTCCACGGCATTGACCGAGTATCCTATGTACATGCTTTCGCCCACCAATTTTCTTACCACATCTGGGGGTAGGTCTTCCTGCCCCACATGAACTCCATCTGCACCCACTGCAAGGGCAATATCAATTCTGTCGTTTACCACCAGGTCAACGGCGTATCTTTTGGTTAACTCCCTCAAAACTAATAGCTCTTCGTACATCTGTCTGGCGGACTTGTTCTTGAAACGATACTGAAGGGCTGTTATGCCACCCCTTATGGCAGCCTCTATTGTTGAAATAAGGTCTCTGTCATGAAAATACTTATCGTCGGTGACCAAGTATAGGGTAAGGTTGGGTTTTTTCATCTTAGCCTCCTGTTGCAAATGATATTCAGTTAGCGTATATTATATGCCATGCAGCTGGAGGAACTAAAAAATAAATTTGAGCAGTTTCTAAAGCAAAAGGGACACAAGATAACAAGAGGAAGGTTTGGCATCATAGATAAGATAGCCAGCTACGGCACACACTTTGAGATTGAAGAATTGGTAAGGTGGATTTCCAATCAAGACAAATCTGTGGCAAGCAGGTCAACGGTCTACAGGACGGTTCGCCTACTGCAGGAGTTTGGTGCCATAAGGGAAGTTATAAAACTTGGCAACAGAACCATATACGAGTTCGTAGCAGGCAAGCCCCACCATGAGCATCTCATATGCGTTGAATGTGGAACAATAATAGAGTTCTACAAGGAGGAAATAGAAGAACTTCAGGATAAGGTCTGTGAAGAGCATGACTTTACACCAGTAAACCACAGGCTGGAAATATTTGGGCTATGTTCAGCTTGTAAGGAGAGAAGACATGAAAATAGAGGGCTGGAAGCTACCGCTTAAGACCACAAGACAGGACCATATCAGGTTCAAAGAAGACTTTAGCTCTTACATTAACTCAGCCAGGAGCGAGTTAAAGGAGGATAAAAAGGATGTCAAGAATCTCCCACTGGATGCAAGGATAAGTGCAAAGGTGGAGGAAGTGTCTCAAAAGTACTCAATACCCAAGGAGCTTATACTTGCCATCATAAAGCAGGAAAGCAACTTCAACCCAAGAGCCTACAACAAAAACAAGGATGGCACCGAAGATAGGGGTCTTATGCAAGTTAACTACCAGCACAACCTGAGACTTATGAAAGAATACGGCATAGCTGACCCAGACCGGCTTTATGATATAGAGACAAACATAGAGCTTGGTGCAAGAATACTCTACGAAAACTTCCAAAGGTTCGGAAACTGGACCATGGCAGTAAAGGCCTACAACGGACTGAAGGCAAACAACTGGGATTATGTAAAGGGCGTCTTTGAAAAGATGTCCCTGTTCAGGTAAAGGCATGAGGATATCAGAGCTTAAGGAAAAACAGAGAGAGTTTCTCAAGAACGTCTTTGAGTTAGAGGAGCTTCCCGATAGTGCTGAGCTTGAGGAATTTTTAAGCTCAAAGGGATGCACGCTTTATAGGTGCCTTTCCTGTGAAAGGCTCATATTCCATGACCAGCACGAGTTTTGGAACCTTTCTGAATGCTGCGACGACAACTCTAAGCTGGTAGAAGGTGGTCTTCTCTGTGAGGTTTGCTACTCAAGAACACCCGAAAACATGAAAAACTGGGTCTTTTTCCGACCAACCTACTACAGAGATGTGGATTTTGACCCACCAAAGGGTAAAATCTAATCTTTTACATAAAAAGCTTACCAATACCCCATCAAAGACGGCAAAAATTTATAGATAAATAGCTTACGATTGCCCATGCACATCAGGAACGATGATATACAATATTCCCATGCCCCTTATAAGGGACATGGAAGAAGTTAAGAACTTTATAAAATGGACTTCCAAGAGAACCGCCATATATGTGGGCTGTGACTCGAGGCAGGTTAAAAACCATACCATTTTTGTGTCGGTTGTGGTCGTTCACATAGACTCCTCAAGGGGAGCCAAGATATTCTGGCATGTGGACAAGGTGCCTCGAATAAGGTCATTAAGACAAAGGCTCTTGGAAGAGGTTAGCAGGGCAGTTTACCTTGCCCTTGAAATATCTGAAGTGGTCGGAGAAAGACCCTTTGAGGTCCACTTGGACATTAACCCAAACCCAGAACACAACTCCAGCGTAATACTGAAGGAAGCCATAGGTTATGTACTTGCCCAGGGACTCAAGCCAGTGGTAAAACCCCATTCCATAGCGGCAACCACGGTAGCCGACTACATCACGGGAAAGTATTAAAAGACATATTCTCCAGATATAAGCTTCTCGTAAAAACTCTTTGGAAGGAAGGCGTGTTTGTGCATATCCGCCGAGTAGAGTTTTGTCTGAACCTTTACTTCCCTTGAAGGTTCCCTCACCTGGTGCTTTTTTGAAGCTATAGACATAGTCCACCAGTATCCTGCATAGCCCGGTATAACCGCGGTATAGAGGTCTATTACGGGAAAGACTTTTTTTAGCGCCCTTTGAATTCTTCTGACTATCTCCACATGGTAGTGTATAGACTCAGTCTGTCCCACATAAATACCATCTTCCTTGAGGGCTCTAAAGACATACTTGAAAAACTCCTCGGTGGTGAGCACATGGGCAAAACCCACAGGGTCTGTAGAATCCACTATTATTACATCAAACTCCTTTTCATAGTCCTGTATGTATTTGTATCCATCCTCGTTTAACACTATTGCCCTTGGGTCTTCAAAGGCCACAGCCATGGTGGGCAAGAATCTTTTGGACACCTCTATAACTTCCCTGTCTATGTCCACAAGCACCGCCCTTTTTACCTCTGGGTGCTTAAGCACCTCCCTCAAAACACCCCCATCGCCACCGCCTATTATGAGCACATTTTCTGGGTTTGGATGTGCGTAGAGAGGTACATGGGCCATGAATTCATGGTATATAAACTCGTACCTTTCATCACACTGGGCAACGCCGTCAAGAACCAGTATCTTCCCAAAATGAGGCGACTCAAGCACCATAATCTCCTGGTATTCACTCTTACCATGGTAGAGAACATTGTTTATGGGGTAGCAGTGCCTTATGGGTGCGTAGGGGTCCCTTTCCATGAAAAAGGTATCCATCATATTTACTCACCTCTTAACTTTTGGTCATATTATAAAGCAAAAGAACTTCCTCTGGATTTAGAGCTTCAACCCTCAGCATTGGGTCTAGACCAAGCTCAAGCAACAAGTTTTCCTGTATCTTCTTTTTGAGGGATTTTCTCTTCATGGCGTAGAGGTTTGTAAGAAAGTTTTTATAGTCCCTAAGGTCAACTCTTGGCAAATCCTCTTTCCTCGAAAGCCTTACCAGAGCGGACTGAACCTTAGGGGGAGGCAAAAAAAATCTGGCAGGAAGGCTCATCAGATAATCGAGACTGTAGAAGGTCCTTACAAAGGTAGAAAGCCAAGAGGACCCCTTCTGAAGCTTTTCCGCCACCTCTTTCTGAAGCATGTACACCGCCTGATAGATACACTTGTGGTTCAGGACGGTGTTTTCCACTATAAGGCTTGCCACATTGTAGGGCAGGTTTCCAAAGACCTTTAGGTCTTCACCAAGGGTGCAGAATTCAAAGTCTGTGGCATCTACCAAGTGTATGCTTATTCTTACATCCCTAAGCTCCTCCCTAAGCCTTTCCACCATTGATGGATCTACCTCCAAAAGGTGGAGCTCCCTAAAAGGATACTTCAGCACTTCTCTCGTGAGGTTGCCCGTTCCTGGCCCTATCTCCACCAAAACCTCATCTTCCTTTGGGTCTATAAGCTGTGCTATGCGGGCTATTACACCGCCAGCCACAAGGAGGTGTTGACCCAAGTGTTTCTTGAGCCTCATGCCTTATAATTTTAGACATGTTCCTCTTTCTCCTTCCTTACAGCAAGAAGCAACACGCTATAAACTACAGGGATTGTAACGAGGATAGATTTTATCTAAAAGAGTTTGAGCCCTTCTCGAGGCTTTTGGAGAGGAATTTTTTGCAGAACAGCAACCTTGCACCCCTTTACAGGAGATTTGCTGACACCTTTTGGGAAAGCTTAGAGTTTTGGGTACTACCACCGAGGGTAAAAGAATACATAAAGGAGCATTCCTGGGTTCTGTCGCCCCTTTACGGTCTTTTAAAACCAACCGCCTGCGTCCCTTATGTGCCTTTGAGTTGGAAGGAAGAACACGGAGGTAAAATCCTGCTTGAGTTCTGGAAAGAGCACATAAGAAACCTATCCAAAAGGATGTTGGAGGGCAAAAGGGTAATACCCCTCATACCAGAGGAACACTTTAGCCTCTTTGATTTCTCACATGCGGAGAAGGTTATCAAGTTTGAGTATTATAGGAAGAACGAAAAGGTGAAAAACCCTTCAAAGCACAGGGCTTACACACTCCGATACATAACGGAGAAGGAGCTGAGCTTACCGGACTTCCAAAGGATAAACTTCTACGATTATAAGGTTGAAAAGGTGGAGGAGAAGGGCAGAGTGGTGTTAGTTAAACTTCGTTCGGAGGGAAAGTATGAAATCTGAAAGACCCTACCTCTCTGTATTAGTGCCAGCCTACAATGAAGAGGAAAACATACCACTCCTTTACGAAAGGCTTAAACCGGTCTTGCAAAACATGGGTAAAGAGTACGAGATAATCTTTGTGGACGATGGCTCGGAGGATTCCACCTGGGAAAAGCTGAAGGGAATAGCAAAGGAAGATGAAAAAGTAAAGCTTATACGCTTTAGAAAAAATTATGGTCAGACTGCTGCCATGTACGCTGGCTTTCAGCACGCCACCGGAGATGTGATAATAACCTTGGACGCGGACCTTCAGAACGACCCAGAGGACATACCAAGGCTTTTGCAGAAATTAGAAGAAGGCTACGACATAGTCAGCGGCTGGAGAAAGGAGAGAAAAGACCCATTTCTCTCAAGAAAACTACCCTCCATTATTGCCAACTGGGTAATATCTAAGGTAACGGGCGTTAACCTCCACGACTACGGATGCACTCTTAAGGCTTACAGGGGAGAAATCATAAAACAACTTGATTTGTACGGGGATATGCACCGATTCCTGCCGGCTCTTACAAAGAGACTTGGCGCAAGAGTGATAGAAATACCGGTAAAACATCATCCCAGGATTTATGGAAGGTCAAAGTACGGCATAGGAAGGACCATAAGGGTCATGCTAGACATACTCCTTGTGAAATTCCTGAACGAATACATAAACAAGCCCATGTATGTTTTTGGGACCATGGGTTTTTTGCTGCTGGGGCTTGGCCTTTTTGCCCTATTATATCTGGTTTTCATAAAGCTTTTCTTGGAAGAGGATATTGGCAGACGCCCACTGCTCATACTTAGCGTGCTTTTTACCCTTGCAGGCGTGCAACTCCTATCAACGGGCATAATCGCAGAATTGGTGGTAAGAATCTACTATCAAACTAAAGAAGACAAACCCTTTGTTATAGAAGAAAAAATAAACCTATGAGCAAAAATCTATGACCACCTTCATTGATACGAGAAATACAAGGTCAATAAACTAATAGAACTATGAGAAATATAGATGTAGACCTTAGATTGCTCGAGCTCTTCTGCTGTGTGTACGAAAAAGGAAGTATATCTGAAAGCTCAAACTGTCTACATCTTTCTCAATCCACCATTAGCTTTCATATGCATCAGTTAGAAAAATCCATAGGGCTTAAGCTCTTTTATAAAAAGGGAAGGAAGTTAATACCCACCAGTAATGCTCACATGCTCTACCCTTACGCAAGAAAGTTGCTCGAGCTAAAGCTTTCTGTCATAGAAGAAATAAAGCTTCTTACTGGCTCCTACAAGGGATACATAAAAGTGGGGGCAAGCTCCATCCCAGGACAGTATCTTTTGCCTGAGTTCATATGCAGATACATAACAAAGAATCCAAACACCCACATAGACCTAATGGTGGAGGATTCTTATACGGTGCTCGAAAAGGTGACATCTGGCAGTGTGGATATAGGTTTCGTCGGCTTTGCTCAGGCGGACGCAAGGATGGACATAAGGGAAGTGTGGGAAGACACCATAGTGTTTGTTGGTGGCAAGGGCGTTGAGGAAGAAATTACCTTAAACAACCTTCTTGAGATGCCCTTTGTCGTAAGAGAAGAAACCTCAGGAACGAGAAGGTTCATGGAAAACTTTCTTGCCTCTTTGGGGGTGGACGTAAGGAGCCTCAGGATGGTTCTCACCGTCAACAAAAACGAGGTCATGTTGGATGTTTTAAGGAACATAAGGGCGGTATCCTACATATCCTCCCACGCCCTTAGGACCTATGGATCCCAAGGGGTAAAGGTTTTAAAGGTGGCAGACATAGAACCGCCCACCAGAAAGTTTTACCTTGTTTACAGTAAAGACAGACCACAAAGCCCTGCAGTAAGAAATTTCCTTGAAGAGTTCATAAAATACATGGAGATGGTGAGGGTCTAAACCTCGGCACCCTCAAGAATTTTTTCACATCCACAGCTTCTCATGTGGGATAGCCTTTTGACAAGGAGTCTTATTACCCTGCCTATATCCTGCTCTCTTTGTTTCATAAGGTTTATGACCTCCTCACTTGTAAGCCTGTAGCCTGCTATACCTGCAGCAGGGTTGGCAACTATGCAGAGGCCACAGTAACACATGGCAAGTTCACGGGCAAGGACAACCTCTGGATATCCTGTCATACCAACCACATCACCGCCTACCCTTTCTATAAACCTTATCTCCGCAGGAGTTTCAAACCGTGGACCTTCTGTGCAAGCGTATGTGCCAGAGGGATGATAAGATAGTTTTAACTCCTCCAGCGTCTCTATAAGATGGCTTCTCATCTGGGGGCAGTAAAGCTGGCTTGCATCTATGTGAACCACCTTTCCCTCCTTTAAAAGCCTTGCCACCTTATCCTCACCACTCACAGGACTTGAGAACTTGCCCTCGTAGTAAGTGTCCTTTCTCCTTTTGGTAAGGTCAAGAAGGTCGTCTATCACCACAAAGTCTCCCGGCTTGAATCTTTTGTTGACGGCACCGACCGCAGAAAGGGCAATAACCCTCTTCACTCCAAACTCCCTAAAGGCCCACAGGTTTGCCCTGTAAGGTACAAGGTGGGGTGGATAGATATGGCCTTCTCCATGTCTGGATAGAAAAAAGAGTTTTATGCCCTCGGTGTGAACCACCAATATCTCAGAAGATGGCTCTCCAAAAGGTGTTCTTACCCTCAACCTTTCAACTACCTCAAAGCCCTCCAGCCTGTAAAGGCCGCTACCACCTATTATCCCTATCATAGTTCCCTCGAAGGACAAATATCATACAGAGGGCACTGGTGATGTTTTGGCTTCTGGGCAGTGCAAACATACCTACCAAGAAGTATAAGAAGGTTGGCAAACTTACCCCACTGTTCCCTCGGAACTTGCTTCATAAGCTCTTGCTCTATCTTTTCTGGCTTTTTCTCTTTGGTTAACCCCAGCCTTTGACTTACCCTTGTCACATGGGTATCTACTGCAATTCCTTCATTTTTCCCGAGAGCATTGTATAGTATGATGTTGGCACTTTTTCTGCCTATGCCAGGAAGGCTTGTCAACCCTTCCATCGTATCTGGAACCTCACCACCAAAGTCCTCCATTATTTTTTGGCATGCGGACTTTATGAACTTTGCCTTGTTGCGGTAGTAATTTATGGAACTTATATCCCTTTCCAGTTCTTCTATGGGCACCTTCAAGTAGTCTTCGCAGTTCCTATACTTTTTAAATAGGCTCTCTGTGACCTGATTCACTTTCTTGTCCGTTGCCTGAGCGGCAAGGACCACTGCCACCAGAAGTTCTAAGGCATTGGAAAAGTTAAGTTCAAGTTTATCAGGAAAGACTTTCTCAAGCCTTTCTATAATCTCTTTTACACCACCCACAGCAATACTTATTATACAATTATACCATGGATTGGGGGAGCTATATAAACATTGTCTTAGCGTCAATATTCCTACTGGTCGGCTTACTATCAAAAAATAGCATCTTTAGAAAGCTATCTGCCTTGTATTCTTTTTATTTCCTTTCCCTACTCGCAACAGATAGGCTGTTTGCAGTAAACATCCACATAGCAGGATATGTTGTTTCCACCATGAGTTATATAGTCCTAATTCTAATATACTTTTACAACTATAAGCTAATTAGAATACAGAGAAAGTTCCTTAGAAAAGAGTACATAGACCCCCTAACCGGTCTATACAACAGGCATTTTCTTCAGGAAATAGCAAAACCTGAACTGAGAGCAACAGAAGAGTTAAGCAGAGGCTATGTGGTTTTCTTTATGGATGTGGACAACTTGAAGGACATAAACGACACAAAAGGGCATTACATGGGAGACATGCTACTTTCTATAGTGGGTGAGACCATAAGAAAGACCCTTAGAAAAGGGCTGGACATAGCCATAAGGTATGGCGGTGATGAATTCCTGCTAATAGCGCCAATAAAAGTCTGTTCCGAAGCTCTTACAATTGTACATAGGCTGGAGGCAAGTTTCGATAGCATCGACGGCGCCCAAGAGATTAAACCTTCTGTCTCCATTGGTTTTGCTTGTTTTCCAGAAGATGGTAAAGACCTTGATGAGCTTATAAGAATAGCAGACCAGAGAATGTACAGCATCAAGAGAAAAAAGAAGACCTCTGGTGATTTTCATAAAGGTTAGTTTATGTTTATAATAAATAGCTCCAAAACATTTCGGAGGTAATACCATGAAAACCCTTGCCCATGGAATACCAAAGCTTGGAGAAAAGAGGGAATTTAAGCTACTCTTGGAAGACTTCTGGAAAAATAAAATTTCGGAGGAGGATTTTATAGATGGTATAAATTCCATCAGGAAATGGATGGCGCAACTTTACAAAGAAAATGTAGACTTTTTCCCCTCTGGAGACTTTTCCTACTACGACTTTATGCTGGATACTGCCATAACACTGGGTGCAATACCCAAAAGGTTCGGCGAATACAAAGGGCTTGAAACATACTTTCAGATGGCGAGAGGTCCTCAAGCTTTGGAGATGACCAAGTACTTCAACACCAACTA
>JAOAIS010000065.1 GCA_026414575.1 Aquificaceae bacterium
CAGGGGTCTATGAGGAGTTTGACAACAATAGGGACCGTGGGTGCTTTGTTTAGTAAGCTTTTGGAAGGTTCTTCCCTGCGATATAAACTTGTGGTGTGATTCTAAAAGCTTCATTTTTAACTCCGGACTCCGGCTTTGGCATTGTCTGTATATTAGACCCATGCGAGGCTTTTTGCAATGGGCTTTTAGCTTCTCTCAATTTTTCAACTGATGCCTAATGTATATTATTATTATTCCCATGAGAGTTTCAGATTTTCTAAGGGCGAATAATCTTTCCATAGGTGATAATGTCCGGCTTCTTTTTGATAGATTGGGTATTGAAGAAGAAAGATACCTTAAAGAGCTGGAATCCAAGATTGGTGAACCTGCCAAAATGTCCAAGTCCAAGGGCAACACAGTAGACCCTGAAGAAGCAATCAACAAATATGGTGCGGACACGGTAAGACTTTACATACTTTTTGCAGGACCCGTAGAAAAGGACTTTGAGTGGACGGACGAGGGTGTGCAGGGCGCATACAGGTTTTTGAGAAGATTGTGGGAATTTACCCTAAGGCATGCGGAAACTCTAAAGGGAATTTCTTACTCGCAGGAGGATTTTAAAAATCTGGAAGGCAATGCAAGAGAGATAAGGAGGAAAACCCATAAAACCCTAAAAAGGTACTTACAGCACATGGAGAATTTTTCCTTTAACACTGCCATAGCAAGTATAATGGAGCTTTTCAACACGCTTCACCATCTTGACACCAACGAAAAAATGCAATCAAAAGTGCTAAAAGAATCTTTAGAGATTACCTTCTTTATGTTATACCCCATAACACCCCACATATGCGAGGAGTTATGGAATAGGCTGGGTAATGATAAGCTCATGATCCTTCATCCATTTCCTGAGCCTGACGAAAAGGCTTTAGTGGTAGAGGAAATAGAATTGCCAGTGCAGGTAAACGGCAAGTTAAGGGCAGTAATAAAAGTACCTGCGGACTTGGATGAGTCGGAAGCGAGAGAGTTTGCTCTCAAAGATAAAAGGATAAGCCAGTGGCTCAACGGCAAAGAAATTAGAAAGGCTGTCTACATAAAAAACAAGCTTTTGAATCTGGTGGTTTAAAATGGAAAACCTTATAAACCTTATCGTGTTTTTTGGAAAGCTTTTCGTGTTTATAGTAATACTTGGAGTGCCACTCTTTATAGTAATAGCCTTTATAGCAGATAAGGTCTACAAGAAGGTTGAACATAAGTACGAGCAAGCAAGGGAGAAAAAGATAAGGGAAGCGGAGAAGGAGGAAAAGGATAAAGACTAAAAGGAGAAAGGCTGACTTTTATCATATAATTTCCCCTTGACAGCTTTTAAGCTCATGCTAATTTTTTGATAACCTATTTAAGGAGGTTAGGCATGCCTCTGGAAGTGTTACAAGGACCAGCAGGTTATATACCTACACCAGCAGCTTTTGAGGGTGTGGAGCTTCCACCACCAGGAAAGGGTCTTCTCTACGGAAAGATAGTAGACGAAGAAGTAGCTATGAGAGAAGCCGCAAAGGCTATGCTCACGAGAAGAAACCCTACTATATTCCCGGGTCCGCTGGTTCTGTGGGGGTGGAACGCTGGAGCTATGGAAAAAGCAAAGGCGGTGCTGGAGCTTGCCATGGAAATACCCAACTGCAGGATAATACCCATGCCCGACTACAGACCAAAGTATCCCAAGATAGACCCAGAGGCGGAGATAAACCCAAACCATCCAAACCTGACAATCCTTCATAACAAAATAGAAGCTTGTATATTTGTAGGCGTTCACTGCCACTATGCCAACCTTTCTCTGAGGATGATAAGGGCGGGAACAAATTGTTTCACCATAGCTCTTTGCGCAGAGATGGGGCACGAGGATGCCATGGTAACCCTCCGCGACCAACATGCGGAGGAGATTAGACGTTTCAGAGATGTGCTTGTTCAGGTCAGAGAGGAGCTTGGTATAAAGTGGGAGCCAAAACTTCCACCAGAGAACCCATCCCTTCCAAAGGAAGAATATCAAACCCTCTCCGTGCTTGACTACGGTGAGTATTCTTACCTTCTTATCCCCAGAAGGGGAGAACATGTAACAGAAAGTGAGTAATAAAAAGCGGAGGTAGTATCATGTCAGAACAAAAAGTTGTAGATGCGGACTATCTTTTACTAGAGGCACCAAGGCAAAGAAAGTTTATAACTGGCGCTCAAGCCATGGCAGAGGCGGTAAAGCGCGCCAATGTGGACATAGCCATAGCTTATCCCATAACACCCCAGTCAGAGGTCATGCACCTCGTGGGCGACATATGGGCTCAGGGATACCTTAAAGACTACTACAGAGCGGAAGAAGAATACGGTGCTATGTCTGCTATAGCAGGTGCGGTTAGAGGTGGTGCGAGGGCCTTCTCTGCCACTTCAGGTCCTGGACTTTTGAGAGGCATAGAAGCTATAGCCTCTTGGCCAGGGCACAGGATACCCGCAGTTCTTGGAGTTCTCACGAGGGTCGTAAACGCACCCCTTTCCATACAGCCAGACAATGTGGAGATATCCTATCTTCTCAACTGCGGTATGGTAGTTCTCCACGCGGAGAACCAGCAAGATGTCTTTGACTTCACCCTTGCAAGCTTCATCATCTCCGAAAAGGTGGATGTTTATATACCTATAGCAGTCTGCACGGAAGGCTTTTTTGTCACCCACGCCAAAGGCTATGTTAACATGACACCCGAGGATATGAAACTGCCACCAAGAGACCCCTACAAAGCACCCGTTCCACCCACAGACTGTGAAATACCACCAGCAAGGATACAAAGAGACGCACCAGTTCAAAAGTCCAACTTCATGAGCTACCTTATACACGCAGTGTGGCAGCAAGAAATATGGTCCTCTAACATAAGGGCTATGAAATACATATACAAATATCTGGGAGGACCCATAGAGGTAATTAACCCAGATGCGGAGGTCTTTGTGGTAGCCTCTGGATGCGCAGCGGCGCAAGGCAGAGAAGCGGTGCGTTATGCTCAGCTGGAAGGGTTGAACGTTGGTCTTGTTAAAGTCAAGTCCATAAGACCCTTCCCTGAAAAAGAGATCAGAGAGGTGCTTTCCAAGGCAAAAGCTATCATAGTGCCAGAGCATAACATAGTAGGCTGGCTCGCTAAGGAAATAAAAGCTTCCATACCCAACAGCGACAGCGTCATAGGTGGCCCAAGAGTCTACGGTGGTATGACCCTACCCGTGGAGCTTATCATGGAAAAGATTTATCAAGCCCTT
>JAOAIS010000012.1 GCA_026414575.1 Aquificaceae bacterium
TTCTCCCTACTGGTAAACGCACCCGTGGATTCAAGAACCACTTCCACACCCAGCTCACCCCAAGGTATTTTCGCAGGGTCCTTTTCGGAGAACACCCTAATCTCCTTACCGTCCACTATTAGACTTGTCTCTTTTGCTTCCACCTTGCCTTCGAACCTTCCGTGGACGGAGTCATACTTGAGCAGGTGAGCTAAGGTTTTGGTATCCGTCAGGTCGTTTACCGCAACTATCTCCACATCATACCCAAGGCAAGCTCTTAAAAAAGACCTCCCTATCCTACCGAATCCGTTTATACCTACCTTTACTCCCATAATGTCATGAAATTATAACCCAATTATTTGTCCACAGACATAAAGACAAAGCCAAAAAGGAAAAACCAAAACAAATTAGCAAAAGCCCACTCTTAGACTCAACACTTAGGAGAAGGCCCTAAGGTAAAACATGCTAAACGGAGGGGGAGGGATTCGAACCCCCGGTGGGCCGTAAACCCACTGGTGATTTCAAATCACCCGCCTTCGTCCGCTCGGCCACCCCTCCTGCAAGGGGTATTATTATAGCTTTATCTTGCCTTCTTTGAGCTCCCTTCTGAGTTGCCTCTCCAAGTCTCTCTGTCTTAGTTCTTCCCTTCTGTCATGGGATTTTTTGCCCCTTGCCAAAGCTATCTCAATCTTCACCTTACCATTTTTAAAGTAGACCCTGAGAGGTATTATGGTGTATCCCTTTTCCTTCACCTTTCCAGTAAGGCGCAGGATTTCTCTTTTATGTAGAAGCAACTTTCTGGTTTTTAAAGGGTCTGGGGGTTTTATGGTGGCATAGCGGTAGGGTGCTATGTAAAGGTTATAAAGAAAAGCCTCTCCTTCCTGTATTCGGACAAAGCTATCTTTGAAAGAAACCGTCTGCTTGTTCCTTAGAGCTTTGACCTCTGGTCCTTCAAGGGCTATGCCTGCCTCGTAGGTTTCTACTATATCAAAGTTTGCCTTTGCCTCCTTGTTGTAGGCAACGGTCCACTCTCCCGAATTTCTTGGCATTGTATTAGTTTAGCATGGCTAATATTTGATGCCTCAGCGTATGAGCTGGTTTATAGTCAGGTGCAAGCCTTATGGCGTTTTCCGTCTCCAAGATGGCGTCTCTGAACAGCCCCTTCATAAGGTAAAGCCTTGCCAGGTTCATGTGGGGATAGTGCCTTGGCTCGTATCTTCTTGCAGTCAAAGCCTTTTTCAACCAAGGCAAAGCCTCATCGAGCCTTCCCATCGCCATAAGATAAGAACCTATATCGTTGTAGGGGTTTCCAAAATCCGGGTCTATATCTATAGCCTTCATGCATAAGTCTATAGCAGTTTCAAGCTCGCCCATCATGCTGTAGGCCCAGCCCATATATGTATAGGCTTCCGCAGTTGGTTGGATTTCTATGGACTTTTGATATAACTCTATAGCTTTCTGCAGGTTCCCTGCCATATGCTCCTGAAAGGCTCTCTCCAGGAGCTCTTTAGCGCTTTTACTTATCTCCTTCATACGGTTAAATATATCTCTGTTAAGAAATTTGACAATAATTGACTAACATCATTCCCATTCTTTCTCCCTTGTACTCTTCTGAAGGCTTTGGGGTATGTCCACTCTTATACCAAAAAGAAGCTTGAACTGCAGGGCGTTAAGAACCGCTTGTGCCCTCACCGTGTTGTTAAAGAACACATAAGTTTCCCTCTTACCGAGCTTTTTAATCTTGTCTTTTAGCTTCTTTAGTTCTTCGAGGGAATAAAGATAGTCATAAAGTCTATCCATGTTCCTACCATGGAGCCTGATGTAATTGATTGCCCCAAAACCAACCCAAGGACCTACCAGAAACCTACCACCTTTGGGCGCATCCGTGTTAACAAGGGAAAAACCGAGCTCCTCCAGCCTCTGATAAAAGTCCACTTTTCTGAAGCTCTTGTTCCTTACCTCTAAAACTTTCTGAATACCTCTGAAATCCTTGGAGAGCCTCTCCAGATAATCAAGATGCTCGTCACCATATCCAAAGCTTTCTGGAAATTGAAAAAGAAGCGCTATAAACCTGTCCTCTTCAAAAATTGGCTCCAAAGCATGGAGAAATTTTGCCACATCTTGGTCTGTATACTTTCTGAAGTGGGTAAAAATTCTGTGAGCCTTGAAGGCAAACCTTAGGGTTGAAGTCCTTGAAAGCATGCTTTTAACCGTGCTTCTGCTAGGAAAGGTGTAAAAGGATGAGTTTATCTCTACCACTTCAAAGTACTGGGCATAGAACCTTATGTAATCTTCCCTCTTTAAAAGGGGGGGATAGAAGGTCCCCACCCAATCCCTGTAGAAAAATCCGCTACAACCTACATAAACCCTCAAGAAATGAGTCTTGACTTAAAGTCTTTTAAAGCTTGATCTATTCTCGACTTCAGCTGGTCATCCAGCGCTTTCTTCTCCCTTATCTCCTTCAGAAGCTCTCCTTGCTCCTTATCCAGATAAGTGTAAAGCTCCTTTTCAAACCTCCTCACAGATTCCACGGGCATGTCATCCAAGTAGCCGTTGGTCCCCGCATATATGGCTATTATCTGCTTTTCCACTGGTATGGGATTATAGGGCTCTTGCTTTAGGAGCTCCACTAACCTCAAGCCCCTGTTAATGGTCTGCTGTGTGGCTTTGTCAAGCTCTGAGGCAAACTGAACAAAAGCCTCAAGCTCCCTAAACTGGGCAAGCTCAAGCCTCAAAGTTCCTGCCACCTGCTTCATTGCCTTTATCTGGGCTGAACCACCAACCCTTGAAACGGAAAGACCCACATTTATAGCAGGTCTTATACCCTTGTTGAAGAGGTCAGGCTCCAAGTATATCTGACCATCCGTGATGGATATGACGTTGGTGGGAATATAAGCGGCCACATCGCCAGCCTTTGTCTCTATTATGGGAAGGGCTGTTAAAGACCCAGCACCCATCTCATCGTTGAGCTTTGCAGCACGCTCAAGGAGTCTTGAGTGAAGGTAGAAAACA
The DNA here is from genome assembly GCA_026414575.1 of Aquificaceae bacterium. Lineage (GTDB taxonomy): Bacteria > Aquificota > Aquificia > Aquificales > Aquificaceae > Pampinifervens. The sequence goes on from JAOAIS010000012.1 coordinate 2,992, forward strand.
TCCCCTGGGTAGGCTTCTCTCCCGGGCGGTCTTCTCATCAAGAGGGAAAGCTGTCTGTAGGCCTCCGCATGCTTGGAAAGGTCATCGTATATGATAAGAGCGTGCTTGCCGTTGTCCCTAAAGTATTCACCTATGGTGCATCCTACGAAAGGAGCAAGATACTGCAAGGAAGAAGGATCCGTAGCGGAGGCAACCACCACGCAGGTGTATTCCATGGCACCGTGCCTTTCAAGAAGCTCTATTATCCTGGCGGTCGTGGACCTTTTCTGTCCTATGGCGACATATATGCAGTAAACATCCGTGTCCTTCTGGTTGAGGATGGTGTCTACGCCTATGGTGGTTCTCCCTGTAGACCTGTCGCCTATTATAAGCTCACGCTGACCCCTACCTATGGGTATCATGGCATCTATAGCCTTTATGCCCGTCTGAAGGGGTTCATGGACGGACTTTCTCTTTACAACTCCTGGGGCTATCTTTTCCACAGGCGAGCGGTATGAGTAGTTGATGGGTCCCTTTCCGTCAAGGGGATTGCCTAAAGGGTCTATGACCCTGCCTATAAGCCCTTCGCCCACGGGTGCGTCCAGAATCCTTCCCGTCCTTCTTACTATGGAGCCCTCCCTTATTCCGCTCTCGCTACCCAAGACTATAATACCCACATTGTCCTCTTCAAGGTTAAAGGCGAGACCCATAGTTCCGCCTTCAAACTCTACAAGCTCATTAGCCATTACATTATCAAGCCCATAAGCCCTCGCAACACCATCACCTACATAGTAAACTACTCCCACCTCTTCCATCTTTGCGGATGCTTCAAAACCCTTTATTTGCTCTTTCAAAAGCTGGAGGGCTTCCTCATAAGTTATGGTTGCCATAATAAACCTCCTTAGGGTTTTGGTAATATTTTATTACATTTTTCACAAAAAAACCTCCCCTTGGCATCCACCTCCCACAGACTGTTGGAAAAGTTCATGACACAGCCTAAAGTCTTGCAGTGTGTAAGGCCAAAGCTATGCCCAAGCTCGTGATTAACTTCCTTGAAGATGCGCTCAAAGTAAAGCCTCTCGTTGGGGTCAAAAAGTCGGTAAGTGCTTACAACTGCATATGTACCACCCAGCTGGGCAATCCCAAAAACAAAGTTAAGACCTTCTTCATAAAGGTCAAAGGGAAAAATGGCTATTAGTTTCAGCATGTCTGGGAAATAAACCCTTGAGATGTATTCCAAAAGCTTTCCTGCGCAGTATTGCTTTCTAACAGGGTCGTATCCAAAAGAAACGGGCTTGGAAGAATAGGAAAACCTTACAGGAGAGTAAAAGACCTCCCTTATGTTCTTTGCAGTAGCCAGCAAAATCCTCTTTTCTATCCCAAAGCCCGCCAGGTAAATGAATTTACCTTCTGACACTTCTGTACTCTCTTACCTTTCTATTGTGTTCTTGTAAGGTTTTGCTAAACTTGTGTCCGCCACTACCATCGGCCACAAAATAAAGATAATCAACCTCTGCAGGCTCAATGACTGCCTTCAAAGATTCAAGTCCGGGGTTACATATGGGTGATGGAGGTAGTCCATAATAATAATAGGTATTGTAGGGGTCTTCAATTTGTAAATGGTCCAGAGTAAGCTTACCCTTCCAGTCGCCTCTGCTCTTTAGGATGTATATTACCGTTGGGTCTATCTGCAGCTTCATCCCTTTTCGGATTCTGTTGTATATTACCGCAGAGATGATAGACCTCTCCTCTGGCTTTGAAGTCTCCTTTTCTACCATTGAGGCTATGGTGACCCAGTTTTCAAGGGTAATCCCCTTTTCAGGGAGTCTCTTTCTTAGTTCAGAGGTTTTTTTTATAAAATTCTCGTGCATGGTCTCTATAACCCTAAGAGGGTGTGTATTCTTTGAGAAGTAATAGGTGTCTGGGAACAGAAAGCCCTCCATGGTATGTGTTTTGAGTCCATACTTCTTCGCCACATTTTCCGAAAGGGCGTATTTCAGGAAATCTTCCCCGGAACATATTTGGTTTTCCTCAAGTATGCTGGCAATATCGTAGATGTCCGAGCCCTCTGGGATTGTGACCCTGTATAGCTTTTTGAGACCCTTGCTTATTTTGCTGTATACATCCCACGGAAATAAAAACCCTTGGAATTCGTATTCACCGGCTTCGAGCTTCCTCTTCTGTATACTGTGGATAAATAAAAAGGATATGGGGTTGCGAATGATGCCTTCCCTATAGAGAAGTATAGAAATCTCAGGAGTAGAAGTTCCGTAAGCTATATCAACGGTTCTAGTGTCTATCTTTACGGGCGCAAAGGAGTAAAGCGCAACAACCAAAACCAACATCAGGGGAATTAAAAGCTTAACATACCTCATAGGCTTTCCATATACTCGAGAAGGATAGCGTATGCGGAAACACTATCTTTGAGCTCCTTTTTTCTCTTTGAGCTGAGGCCTTCGAGCATGCGATAGGCTTCAAGGGTTGTGTATCTTTCGTCCCACATTCTTATTTCCACCTCTTGGGGCATTACCTTCCTAAGATGTTGGAAAAATTCCCTTACTTCCTTAGCCCTTTGACCCTCCTTTCCGGCGGGAGTAAGGGGCAAGCCAACCAAAACACAAGACACTCCTTGTTCTTTCACCTTCTCCAGTATTTTAAAAAGCGAGTCTTCGCCCTTGTTTTCTATACTTGCCAAAGGCACAGCAACACCCAACCTTGTATCTCCAAGGGCAAGGCCTATCCTTTTACTTCCATAGTCTATTGCCAGTACCTTCAACCCGTCTTGATACCCACCACCCTATATAGAGGACAAAAACCTATCGCCGAAGTGCCTATGAACACTATGCCTAATATGCCCAGTATCCACCAAGCACCACCCTTGGTTAGTGCGAGGTAAAGGAAAATTACACCCAGAACAACCCTTATTGCTCTGTCCCAAACTGCCATGTTTCTCTCCATAGCTTCTACCTCCTTGTATTATTTTGAAACTAATCACATTAAAAAATCTTTAAAAAGGGCAATAAAAACTCAAAAGTGGAGCAGAATAGGGCTTAACAGTAATCTCATGCATGAATCCCCACCTTTTAAAATAATAGTCCATGAAACCAATTATTGCAATGCTAACAGACTTTGGCTACAGGGATGGTTTTGTAGGTGCCATGAAAGGAGTAATACTGGGAATAAACCCAGAAGCTCAAATAGTGGACATAAGTCACGAAGTGGAGCCATTTGAAGTATTTCAAGGAGCTTTACTTTTAAAGGCCCACTACTCCTATTTTCCAAAGGGTACCCTATTCCTATGCGTGGTAGACCCTGGCGTGGGCTCAGAGAGGCTTCCCTTAGTAGTAAAGGCGGGAGACTATACCTTCGTAGGACCCCACAACGGCATATTTGACTTTGCCATACAGAGTATGGGAGAAGAACCTCAAGCCTACAAGATTGAAAGTCATACCCTTTCAAAAGTTAGCCAGACCTTTCATGGAAGGGATGTGTTTGCACCAGTGTGTGCCTATCTCAGTAAAGGTTTAAAGCCTCAGGAAGTAGGAAGGCAGATAGACTACAAGTTTACCATTTATTGGGAAGAGCCTAAGATGGAAAAAGGATGGCTTATTGGTAAGATAGTTTACTTTGACCGCTATGGAAATTGCATAACTAACTTACCGTGCGGTAATTATGTGGAGGGTTCTTTTCGAGAACAAAAACTAAGCATAGCGTCCCATTTCCTTTTGGGGAAAAGGGGGATCCCGTCATTGATATGCGGAAGCTTTGGACTTATGGAACTATTCCTACCCATGGATAGCGCCAAGAAAAAGTTAAAAATCCGGCTGGGAGAGGAAGTTCGGGTTAGAACTCATGCATGAAAACACGCCTGCTTACAATGGGTTTTGTATGCTACAAAAGTTTTAAAAAATCTATGAAAGATTATACATGGTTAACAGTTGAAAAATTTCTGGTCATATCCGATAATTAACATTATGATTGAGAGGATAGAGCTTCAAAAAGTCTTGGGCTACATAACCGAGGCAGAGGAAAGGAAAAATAAAAGGGCTGAAGACAGAAAAAATCGAGAAGAGGTAAGGGTCGAACTTTCCAGGGAGCTAAGAAACACGCAAGGTGTGGATTACGAAGATCTTAGCAAAAAGGTGGAGCAGATAAAACAGCAGTTAGAGAGGGGCGCCTACGAGGTTTCCCCAGAGAAAATCCTAAAGGGTCTTGAAAAATTCCTTTCCTCTAAATAGCCCTAAGTAACTCTTGAGTATAAGGGTGCTTTGGGCTGTCGAATATCCCAAATACATTGTTTTCTTCCACTATCTCACCATCCTTCAGCACTATGACCCTGTCTGCCACCTCCGCCACCACACCAAAATCGTGGGTAATTAAGATTACACTTTTCCCCTCTTCCTTCATTTCTCTGAAAAGCCTTAGTATTCTGCCCTGAATGGAAACATCGAGAGCTGTGGTCGGTTCATCGGCCAGCACGAGCTCTGGGTTACATACGGTAGCCATGGCTATACATACCCTTTGTTTTAGACCGCCTGAGAGATGATGGGGATAGCTGTGGTATACCCTTTCCGCATCCTGAATGCCCGCCTTCTTAAGAGCTTGAAGAGCTATCTTCTTAACATCGCCTTCCTTGTAGTGGGCCCTGTATGCCTCTTCCACCTGCACGCCTATTCTAAAAAGAGGGTCTAAGTAAACAGAGGGCTCTTGGAAGACTATGGATATATGCCTACCTCTAATTCTCCTGTACTCAGCCTCTTGCAACCCAAGTATCTCCCTTCCCATAAACTTTATAGAGCCCTCAAGTCTTGCGCCCCATTGAAAAAGCCCAAGCAAAGAATAAAGGATAGAGGTTTTGCCAGAGCCTGACTCGCCCACCACACAGAGAACCTCACCCTTTTCAATACAGAAGTTTATGTTTTTAAGAACATGCTTTTCCCCATACCAAAGATTCAAGCCTGAAACCTCAAGAAGCATCCAAAAGCCTCAAAAAGACTGGCTTCATCCTGTCGTACAATCCGTACAAATCCTGGGATATAACCTTCACATCGGCAAGGGTATGCATGAAATTTGTATCGCCAAACCAGCGAGGAACCACATGAAGGTGTAGATGCGACTCCAGGCCAGCGCCCGCAGCCCTACCAAGGTTGTAGCCAAGGTTGATGCCATGGGCTTTCATAACCTCCTTCATAAGTCCAAGGCATGCCTTTGTAAGCCAGTGTATTTCAAGTATGGTCTCCTCGTCTAAAAGGCTATAATCTCCAACATGTTCCACGGGAGCCACCATAAGATGACCCGGGTTGTAAGGAAATTTGTTAAAAATGACGAAAGATTTTTTGCCCCTGTAAAGCACGAGAACATCCCTCAGCCTTTCCTCAGGCTGGGATACTGCCTCGCAAAGAAAACAGCCCTTCTGCTCGTCAACCTTCTCCACATACTGACTTCTCCAGGGGGCCCATAGAAATTTCATAGCCTCAACAATCTCCTCATGGCCTTTTCCACTTCCTCCTCTGATGGCATGTAGTCGTGTCTTTCCAGCTCCATAGTATCTCTAAAGTAAAGGATGGTAGGAAAGTTAAATACGCCAAGGTCCTCGGCGCTTGTGTTTTTACTCACATCTAACCAATAGAAGTTTATCCTATCGCCGTAAAGCCTTTGACACTTAATGAGCCTTTCGTAGAAAACCTTGTTCTGTGCGTTGTCCTGAGTTGTCAAGAGGACAACCGACGGTTTATCACTCGCCATGGCTTTTTCGTAAAAATCTCTGTCTGTAAGTTCCTCAAAACCCTCGAACATTACAACCTCCTGAGAAAGATTATACATCTATACAAACAATAAAACCAAAAACCCTATGTCAGGGGAAAAATTAAGCTTACCATTATCTCCATCTGAGAAAACTATAGTCAATAGCATAACAATACATACAAACAGGCAAAGCTGTGCCCTTAAGCCATCTTTTCACAGCATTGAAAACCCTCACACAGCTCGTCGCTTCTTTTACCACTTGCCTGATGAATTTCTCCTCCT
>JAOAIS010000066.1 GCA_026414575.1 Aquificaceae bacterium
CACCTCTACTCTATTATTTTGGTGACTACGCCAGCGCCTACTGTTCTTCCGCCTTCACGTATGGCAAATCTGAGCTGTTCTTCCATAGCGACGGGCTTGACGAGTTCTACTTCAATCTCCACATTGTCGCCGGGCATGACCATCTCTTGTCCATCGGGAAGCTTTATCACTGTTCCTGTAACGTCCGCAGTCCTGAAGTAGAACTGGGGTCTGTAGTTGACGAAGAAAGGGGTGTGTCTTCCGCCCTCTTCTTTACTGAGTACATATACCTGAGCTCTGAATTTCTTGTGGGGTTTGACGGTGCCAGGCTTGGCAAGTACTTGTCCCCTTTCCACATCATCTTTGCCTACGCCTCTTAGCAGAACTCCCACATTGTCTCCAGGGAGAGCTTCATCAAGGATTTTCCTGAACATCTCTATGGATGTGGCTACTGTCTTTAGGGGTTCTTCCCTTAGGCCTACTATTTCCACCTCCTCACCGGGCTTTAATATGCCCCTTTCTACTCTACCTGTTACCACTGTGCCTCTTCCAGATATGGTGAATACGTCTTCTATGGGCATGAGGAAGGGTTTGTCCGCTTCCCTTTGGGGTGTGGGTATGTATTGGTCTAAGGCTTCCATGAGCTCTGTTATGGCTTTGCACCATTTGTCTGGCTTTCCGCCGTCAAGCTCCTGAAGGGCTCCGAGGGCTGAGCCACGAATTACTGGCACCTCATCGCCGGGGAACTCATACTTGGAAAGGAGTTCTCTTACTTCTAATTCCACAAGGTCAAGAAGCTCTGGGTCGTCTACCATGTCACACTTGTTCATAAAGACCACTATGTAGGGGACATTCACCTGCCTTGCCAGAAGGACATGCTCTCTTGTTTGGGGCATGGGTCCGTCCGCTGCAGAGACCACAAGGATGGCACCATCCATCTGGGCTGCGCCAGTTATCATGTTCTTTATGTAGTCTGCGTGTCCTGGGCAGTCCACATGGGCATAGTGTCTTTTGGGGGTCTCGTATTCTACGTGGGTGATGTTTATGGTTATACCCCTTTCCTTTTCCTCTGGTGCCTTGTCAATTTCTTCGTATCTCATGCACTTGGCTTTACCGCCTTGCATCACGCCTGCAGCAAGCACGCAGGTAATGGCAGAGGTTAAGGTAGACTTGCCATGGTCTACGTGGCCTATTGTGCCTACGTTAACGTGTTCCTTCTCCCTTACAAATTTTTCCTTGGCCATATTGTTACCTCCTTATTTTGCTACTGCGGTACGTTCCCCGACTATCTGTTCCGTCAGGCTCTGGGGAACCTCATCATAATGAGAAAATTTCATTATAAAGGTTCCTCTTCCCTGTGTCAAGCTCCTTAAGGTGGTGGCGTATCCAAACATCTCCGCCAGTGGCACATAAGCCCTTATGGCAGTTATTATGCCCTTGTTTTCCATGCCCATTATCTTCCCGCGCCTTGAGTTTAGGTCTCCAATCACATCACCCACATAATCCTCTGGAGTTTCCACTTCCACCTCCATTATGGGTTCAAGGAGAACAAGTCCCGCCTTTTTGGCAGCGTCCTTAAAGGCAAGGGAGCCTGCAATCTTAAAAGCCATCTCAGAAGAGTCAACCTCGTGGTAGGAGCCGTCAAACAGTCTTACCTTCACATCTACAACTGGATACCCTGCCAAAACGCCATTCTGCATGGCTTCCTTTATACCTTCTTCCACCGCAGGTATAAATTCCTTGGGTATTATGCCCCCAACTATAGCATTTTCAAAGACAAAGCCCTGGCCCCTCTCAAGAGGTTCTATCTCGATAATTGCATGACCATACTGACCTCTACCGCCCGTCTGACGGATAAATTTGCCTTCTGCAGTAGCCTTACCCCTTATAGTCTCCTTGTAAGCCACTTGAGGCTTGCCCACATTCACTTCAATGCCGTATTCGCGCTTCATCCTGTCCACGATTATTTCAAGATGTAGTTCTCCCATACCGTGTATTAGGGTCTGGCCTGTTTCTGGATCAGCACTCGCCTTAAAGGTGGGGTCTTCCTTCATGAACCTGTTAAGCACCTGGGATAGCTTTTCCTGGTCCTTTTTGGTTTTTGGCTCTATAGCCATAGATATAACTGGCTCCGGAAACTCAAGCTTTTCAAGAAGGATGGGAAACTTCTCGTCGCATAGGGTATCACCCGTAGCTGCGTCCATACCCACTGCAGCCACTATCTCGCCAGCGGATGCTTCCTGAACATCCTCCCTTGAGTTTGCATGCATAAGAAGAAGCCTTCCAACTCTCTCCTTCTTGTCCTTTGTGGCGTTGTAAACATAAGAACCAGCCGTAACCTTCCCAGAAAAAACCCTAAAGTAGGTAAGCTGTCCTGCGTAGGGGTCGCTCATCACCTTGAAGGCATAAGCACAGAAGGGCTCTTCATCAAAGGGCCTTCTCTCCTCTTCCTGACCCGTCTTTGGGTTGATGCCGTGTACTGGTGGTACATCGAGGGGTGATGGTAGGTAGTCAAGCACGGCATCAAGAAGAGGCTGTACGCCCTTGTTCTTGAAGGCAGAGCCGCAGAGAACTGGCACAAGCTCCCTGTTTATCGTAGCTTTTCTCAAAACCCTCTTGAGGTCCTCCGTGGCAACTTCCTCACCCTCTAAATACCTCATCATAAGTTCATCGTCCTTTTCCACGATAGCTTCCACCATTTTGGCACGCCACTCCTGAGCCTTATCCAAATAGTCAGAGGGTATGTCAACCACCTCAAATTTGGCACCCAGAGTCTCTTCAAGCCATATGATGGCTTTCATTTCCATCAGGTCCACCACTCCCTTGAAGTTTTCCTCTGCACCTACGGGTATCTGGACCGCTACTGGCTTTATGCTAAGCTTCCTCTCAATCTCTCCGAAAACCCTGTAAAAATCCGCACCAAGCCTGTCAAGCTTGTTTATGAATGCTATTCTTGGCACATTAAACCTGTCTGCCCATCTCCAATTAGCTTCCGACTGGGGTTGTACACCCTCGACCGCAGAAAAGATAAAAATGATGCCATCCAAAACCTTCATGGACCTGACCACTTCCACGGAAAAGTCCACGTGACCCGGCGTGTCTATTATGTTAATCTGATGGTCCTTCCAGTAGCAGGCGGTGGTTGCAGCGGTTATGGTTATACCCCTCTCCCTTTCTTGGGGCATCCAGTCCATGGTAGCAGCGCCTTCATGAACCTCGCCTATTTTATAGGTCTTACCCGTGTAATAAAGCACTCTCTCGGTAGTAGTAGTTTTGCCCGCATCTATGTGGGCTACAATACCTATGTTCCTAAGTCTTTCTATGGGCACGAGTCTTGGCATAGCTTCCTCCTTACCATCTAAAGTGGGCAAAGACCTTGTTGGCTTCTGCCATTTTGTGGGTGTCTTCCCTCTTCTTTATGGCGCCACCCTTTTCCTGAAGCGCATCCAAAAGCTCTGCCTTTAGCCTTTCTACCATTGTATAACTACCCCTGTGTCTGGACCTTTCTCTGGCAGACTGGACCAACCACTTGAGGGCTAAACTTATCTGCCTTCTTGGTGGAACCTCGACGGGCACCTGATAAGTGGCACCTCCTACCCTTCTTGGGCGCACCTCAAACTCAGGCTTTAACTTATCCACTACCTTATGAAGGAGCTCTACGGGGGTCATGTTAACTTCCTTTGCTGCCGATTCAAGGGCGGTATATACTATCCATTCCGCCACCGATTTCTTGCCGCTTTCCATTAACTTGTTGATAAGCTTGTGGACTATCACATCCCCATACTTGGGATCGGGTGCTATTTCCCTTGCTGGAACTGGTCCTTTTCTTGGCATTATTTCTTACCTCCCTTTGCTTGTGTCTGCTGACCAGGCTTTGGCCTCTTGGCTCCGTACTTTGACCGAGACTGCCTTCTATTGGCAACACCAGCGGTATCCAATGCACCCCTAACCACTTTATATCTCACGCCCGGTAAGTCCTTAACCCTTCCACCCCTTACCAACACCAAAGAGTGTTCTTGAAGGTTATGCCCCTCACCTGGTATGTATGCAGTAACCTCTATGCCGTTGGAAAGCCTTACTCTCGTTACTTTTCTTAGAGCCGAGTTTGGTTTTTTGGGAGTCACCGTATAAACCCTGACACAAACACCCCTCTTTTGGGGATTGGCCTGAAGAGCGGGCGCCTTGCTCTTTTTCTTTCTCTTCTCCCTACCTTGCTTAACAAGCTGGTTTATGGTGGGCATACCTAAAACCTCCTAAGCGGTTTATTATAACACATCCTTTAGGACTTTTGCTTTCTCCTCTTCAAGCACATCTACCTCCGCATACTCCCAAAGACCTGTGCCAGCTGGTATCAGGTTGCCTATTATGACGTTCTCCTTAATACCTCTTAAGTCGTCCACCTTACCCTCACAGGAAGCGTCGGTGAGCACCTTGGTTGTCTCTTGGAAGGAGGCAGAGGATATCCAGCTACGGGATGCCAGCGAAGCCTTGGAGATGCTCACGAGTATGGGTTCCGCCTTTGGTATTTTGCCACCTTCTCCCCTTATTCTCTCCAACTCCCTCTGAAGCTCTTCCACCTCTACCTCTTCGTTTACGAGGAACCTGCTGTCACCGGGATCCACTATCCTTCTACGCCTAAGCATCTGGCGGATAATAATCTCAAAGTGCTTGTCGTTAATGTCCACACCCTGAAGCCTATAAACCATCTGCACTTCCTTTAGTAGAAACTTCTGAAGCTCATCCACACCCTTAATTCTGAGTATCTCTTCGGGCACTGGCGTGCCGTCAGTAAGTAGGTCCCCCGCCTTTACAGAGTCTCCGTTCTTAACAAGGAGGTGCTTACCTTTTGGAACAAAGTATTCCTTCTGAAGACCCGTCTCCTTGTTGTATATGACAACCCGATAACCCCTTCCTTTTATTCTCACCTGACCCTCTATCTCCGCTTTCACACTCTCCGTTATGTTTATATCCTTCTGCACATATTGGCCATGGCTCACAAGAATGTACTCATCCTTCCTTATATCGTACTTTCTGGTCTCACCAGTCCTTGGGTTGAATACTATTACCTCATCAGCATCCTCAAATATTCTCACTATGCCATCAACCTCAGTGAGAATGGCAGGATTTTTGGGTCTTCTTGCTTCAAAGAGCTCCTCTACTCTCGGAAGACCGCCCACAATATCGCGCACCTTTGCCATCTCCTTTGGTATGCGCGCCAGGATATCACCGGGTTTAACGTTATACTCCCTAATTCCGTAGTATCTGTGCTGTATCTCTGCACCTTCGGACTCGCTACAGGTAGGACACACAAACCACTCAAAATAAACCTTATCAGCAGGAACATTAATTATAGAGTTTACAGGAAGGTCGTAAGATACCTCTCTGCCATCCTCTGTGCGAACTACTATCTTTGGCGTGTGTAACATGGCGTCTTTGGGTCTCGTAAAGGAAACTATGGTGGAGGTCTTGCCCGTAAGAGGGTCTCTTTCTTCCTTTACCGTAATGTCAAGGGCTATATCCTTAAATTCTACGCTTCCGGATTCTTCCGCTATTATGAAGGTGTTGAATGGGTCCCATTCCGCCAAGAGGGTGTTTTCCTGAACCTCTTTACCCTCCTCCACCAGAATAGAAGCGCCATAAGGAATTGCATGGCGTTCCACCATACGCCCTTCCCTGTCCACTATGCCTATAGCTCCATCCTTGGATATGTTTATGCGCTTGCCTTCCCTGTTGGTTATTAGCCTTATGTTGTAATACTTTACCAAACCAACCTTCTCGTTAAGAAGCTCGCCTTTAACCCTCTCTGCTACTGCAGCACCACCTATGTGGAAGGTCCTCATGGTAAGCTGGGTTCCTGGTTCTCCTATGGATTGGGCTGCTATAATACCAACTGCCTCACCCACATCCACCAGCTTTCTCTGAGAAAGGTCCCACCCATAACACATGGCGCATATGCCATGCTGAGCCTCACAGGTAAGAGGTGACCTTACCATAACCCTCTCTATGCCCGCATGCACTATCCTGTCTGCCAATTCCTCATCCACTATGCTATTCCTGTTGGCTATCGCCTCACCTGTGTAAGGGTCTATCACATCATCGGCAAGGGTTCTTCCTATTATCCTATCCTTAAGAGATACCTTTTCCTCCCCACCTTCCACTATAGGCTCCATCATTATGCCCTTGTATGTTCCACAGTCCTTATCCACTATGGTAATGTCCTGGGCCACATCCACAAGCCTTCTCGTAAGGTATCCCGCAAAGGCAGTCTTAAGGGCGGTATCAGCAAGTCCCTTTCTTGCACCGTAGGTGGATATAAAGTACTCCAGAACAGAAAGACCCTCCCTGAAGTTGGAGACTATGGGCGTCTCTATGAACTCACCCGTATGCTTTGCCATGAGGCCCCTCATGGCCGCAAGCTGTCTTATCTGGTCTCTGTTACCACGAGCGCCGGAGTTTGCCATCATGTAAATGGGGTTGAAAATGCCCGTGTAGACCTTGTCACCTTCCTTCCTACTGCCCTTTTCAATCTCATCAAACATCGCCCTTGAAACCCTGTCAGTTATCTCAGACCAAAGGTCGATTATCCTGTTGTAGCGTTCTTTGGCTGTTATGATGCCATTCCTGTGAAGCTCGGCTATCTCGTCGGTTTGCTCAAAGGCCTGAAGTAGTATGTCTTTTTTGACCCTTGGTATCTGAAGGTCTTCCACCCCTATGGACACAGCGGCCTTCGTGGCTATGCTAAAACCCAGCTCCTTAAGGTCATCCAAGAACTGCGCAGTTTTCTCCATGCCGTAGCGGTTGTAAATGTTAGCTATCAACTTGGATACTTTTTTCTTATCCATGGGGTCGTTTACAAAGGGATGATCCTTAGGCAGTATGCTGTTAAAAAGCACCCTCCCGGGTGTTGTTTCTATAACCTTTCCGTCTTCCAGTCTAAGTTTTATGCGAGCATGCATATCAACCTTTTTGTTTTCAAGAGCCAAAAGCACATCGCTTCTATTGAAAAACAGCTTGCCCTCACCCTTTACGCCCGGAATCTCTTGTGTCATGTAATAGACACCGAGAATCATATCCTGAGAGGGCATGGTTATGGGTTTTCCATGCGCTGGGGAGAGTATGTTCTGGGTTGAAAGCATAAGAATGTAAGCCTCAAGCTGTGCAGTTATTCCAAGAGGCACATGCACCGCCATCTGGTCTCCGTCAAAGTCTGCGTTGAAGGGTGGACATACTAAAGGGTGCAATTGTATCGCCTTTCCATCTACCAAAACGGGTTCAAAGGCCTGTATGGACATCCTGTGAAGGGTAGGAGCCCTGTTAAGAAGCACCGGGTGCTGTTTTACTACCTCCTCCAGGCATTCCCATACCTCTGGCGTCTTCTGTTCTACCAACTTTTTGGCATTCTTTATGGAAGTGGCATAGCCCTTCTCCTCAAGTCTCCTGTAAACAAAGGGTTTGAAAAGCTCAAGAGCCATCATCCTTGGAAGGCCACACTGGTGCATCTTTAGTTCTGGACCGACTACTATGACGCTTCTGCCCGAGTAGTCAACCCTTTTTCCAAGCAGGTTTTGCCTAAACCTTCCCTGTTTACCCCTCAGGTAATCTGAAAGGGACTTAAGGGCTCTCCCGTTCTGGGTAACCACCCTTCCGCGCTTGCCGTTGTCAATAAGAGCGGAGACCACCTCCTGAAGCATTCTCTTTTCGTTTCTTATGATTATCTCTGGGGCATCAAGCTCTATTAGTCTTTTTAGCCTATTGTTTCTGTTGATGATACGCCTGTAAAGGTCGTTAAGGTCTGAGGTAGCAAACCTACCGCCATCAAGAGCAACGAGGGGTCTTAGCTCCGGTGGAAGAACTGGCAAAACTTCTAAAATCATCCACTCGGGTCTGTTACCGCTTTTGAGAAAGTCCTCCACGAGCTTAAGAACCCTGAGTATCTTCTTAACCTTGGATTCGGAAACTTCCTTTAGAACTGCATTCCTGATGTCCAGCTTAATCTTCTCAAAAACGGGCAAATCTCTCTTCTTTTGGCGAATCCTTTCATAATATAGTTGAAGGGCTTCCTTGCCCGTGTGGAATCCGTCCAGAGCTTCCTCCGCAAGCCTTCCATCCTCGGTGTTAATGTAGAGCTCTCCCAGAATTATCCTGTGAAGAACCTGCTCTAAAGTAGAAGCTTCTGGAACCTGTATGTCAACTCCATAAAGCCTGAAATCCTCTGCAAGCAGCTTAATCATGCGCTCATAAAGCCTTCTGTACTTGTTATAGAGCTCCTCTGAAATGTCTTCATAACCAAAGCTGTATGGCTTTACATCCTCCCTTAACTTTCTGGCATAGGTTTGCAGGTCGAGGGCGGAAAGGACTCTCTTGATCATCTCTGCGCCCATGCCACCTTCATACTTGTGTTCCAGGCTTACTGCAAACTCGGCGTTGTAGGTTTCTTCATCCACAACATGGAGTCTTACAAACTTCACATTACCCATATCATCCTTGATGGGAAGGGTATCTTCCTGCTGAGCAAAAACCCTTTCTTCCTCTTCGTTCATGGGATACTCTATCACCAAGTAGGATTCAAAGTAGATAACCCTTTCCACATCTCTTACGGACATGCCCAGAAGGGTAGCTATCTTAGAAGGCGTGCTCTTGAAAAACCATATATGGGCAACTGGTGCCGCAAGGTCTATGTGACCAAACCTTTTACGTCTAACATAGGATTTGGTAACTTCAACGCCACAGCGGTCGCATATGGTTCCCTCAAAACGCTTGCCCCTGTACTTTCCACAAAGGCATTCGTAGTCCTTGATGGGTCCAAATATCTTGGCACAGAAGAGTCCATCCTTTTCCGGCTTGTGGGTTCTGTAGTTTATGGTTTCAGGCTTTTTAACCTCCCCGTAGCTCCAGCCTCTTATCTCCTCTGGAGAAGCAAGCATAAGCTTTATTCTCTCAAAGGGTAAAAGCCCTTTTCTCATGTTTGTTCCTCCTCAATCTCTATCTGGTCGCATGGGGTTATGGCCCCATTCTCGCATCTTACATCAAGACCAAGAGCCTTAAGCTCCCGCACAAGAACCCTGAAAGATTCGGGCACACCCGCCTGATACATGTACTTGCCCTTGACTATAGACTCATAGACCTTGGTTCTTCCTTCTATGTCGTCGGATTTAACAGTGAGCATCTCCTGCAGTGTGTGGGCCGCACCATGGGCTTCCAGCGCCCATACTTCCATCTCTCCAAGCCTCTGACCACCAAATTGGGCTCTACCGCCGAGGGGCTGTTGGGTAACCAAAGAGTAAGGTCCCGTGCTCCTAGCGTGTATCTTGTCATCCACCATGTGTATGAGCTTTAGCATGTACATATATCCCACTGTTACCCTCATGTCAAAAGGCTCACCAGTCCTTCCATCATAAAGCACCGTCTTACCATCCTCTGGAAGTCCTGCCATTCTCAGTATTTCCTTTATGTGCTCTTCGCTGGCACCTTCAAAGGCAGGGGTTGCCATGGGCACACCCCTCTCCATGTAGAGGTTCATAAAATCCACAAAGGCCTTCTGGTCAAGGCTTTGTAAAAACTCCTCCAGATAGCGCTTATTTTCACCGCCCACATCACCTACCGAGTAGATTCCCTTTAGGAATTCTATTAGTTCCTCTCTCTGAGCTCCCCCCTCCATCAGTTCCCTTAGTCTTTTTCCAAGCTCCTTTGAAGCCCATCCAAGGTGGGTCTCTAATATCTGTCCCACATTCATACGGGAGGGTACGCCTAATGGGTTTAGCACCACGTCCACGGGCGTGCCATCTTCAAGAAATGGCATATCTTCAACGGGCAAGACCACAGAGATAACGCCCTTGTTTCCATGGCGTCCAGCCATCTTATCGCCCACTTTTATCTTCCTTTTCTGGGCTATGTAGACTTTTATGAGGGTATGCACACCCGGCGGTAGCTCACTTCTTCTTCCTATAGACTCCATCTTCTCCTCATAAAGTTTTGTGACCATATCCACCTGAAAGCGGGTTCTTTCCCTCACTTCGTTTATCTTCTGGCATAGCCCTTGGTCATCAAAGAGGTTTTCTGGCTTGGTTATGATGTAGTTAAGGAGGGCTTCAAAAACCTGCTCATCCACAAGGGTATCCTTTTTGTAAGTCCTTTTCTTTACAGTTATTTCCTTGTCAAGCCTTCTTCCAAGCACCATCCCCTTAACTACGCTGTTTCTACCTTCCACTATTAGCTTTTTCCTCTTCTCCAGTTCCTTCTCCAGTTCTTCCCTTTCGGCCCTCTCCACATGTTCCGCAAGGTAGTTTCTTCTTTCGCCCGTCTTTCTTACAAAAACCTTTACATCCACCACCACGCCTTCAACGCCAGGAGGACATCTAAGGGATGAATCCTTCACATCCCTTGACTTTTCACCAAATATGGCTTGAAGGAGCTTTTCTTCGGGTGTTAACTGGGCTTCCCCCTTCGGAGTAACCTTGCCCACAAGTATATCCCCTGGCTTTACATAGGTTCCCGGCTTTACTATACCAAATTCATCGAGATGCGCAAGAGCTCTTTCTGGAACACCTGGTATCTGGCGAGTTATGTCCTCATTACCTATCTTGGTCTCTCTGGCCTCTACCTCAAGCTCTTCTATGTGTATTGAGGTATAAACATCTTCCTTGACAAGTCTTTCGGATATTACTATAGCATCCTCAAAGTTGCAGCCCCTCCAGGGCATAAAAGCCACAAGCACATCCTTGCCAAGAGACAGCTCACCCATAAAGGTTGACTGTCCATCCGCAAGTAGCTCACCCTTCCGAACCTTCTGTCCCTTTGCCACAACTGGCCTCTGGTTTATGCAAGTGTTTTGGTTAGTTCTTTCGAACTTTTTAAGCTCGTATAGGTCTATCCCTATATCCGTTGGATCCATAAGGTTTATCTCTTCTGGGTTTACTCTAACTATTACCCTCTTCGAATCAACCTCTTCCACATAACCACCCCTTTTGGCGAGAACAACGGCACCGCTGTCGAAAGCAACTTTTTTCTCCATACCCGTGCCTATGAGAGGCGAGGAAGTAAACATAAGAGGTACCGCCTGTCTTTGCATGTTAGAGCCCATAAGGGCTCTGTTGGCATCGTCATGTTCTAAGAAGGGTATGAGGGAAGCAGAAACAGAGATGACCTGCCTTGGGGAGAGATCCATGTAATGCACCTGCTCTGGCCTAACTATCTGTATATCGTTCCTATACCGCACATACACCCTATCACTAAGTATCCTACCCTCCCTGTCCGTGGGAGTGTACTGGGCTATAACATAATTTTCCTCCTCGTAAGCTGCTAAGTATTCGATCTTATTGGTAACTTTACCGTCTTCGACTCTTCTGTAGGGGGTCACTATAAAACCGTACTCGTTGGTCTGGGCGTACACTGTCAAAGATGTAACCAATCCTATGTTTTGGCCTTCTGGAGTTTCTATGGGGCATATCCTGCCATAGTGGGAAGGATGCACGTCCCTTATCTCAAACTTGGCACTTTCTCTGGTAAGACCCCCAGGACCAAGGGCGGAAAGCCTTCTCTTGTGAGTTAGAGCGGAAAGGGGATTTGTGTTGTCAAGATACTGGGAAAGCATGCCTCCTTTTAAAAACTCGTAGAAGGAGCTGGTCAAATACCTGGGGTTTAGAAGGTCCTGAGGCTTGAGATTTGGGTCCTCGGGGTTTGCCACTGTGCACCTATCCCTGAAGAACTTTTCCATGCGCGCTATGCCAATGCGGGCTTGATTCTCAAGAAGTTCTCCAACCGCTCTTATCCTTCTGTTGCCAAGGTATGCTATGTCGTCCTTCTTTTCCCTTCCGTATCTTAGGTTTATCAGGTACTTTATCGTATTTATAATGTCAAGGGCACTTAAAAATCTAGCTTGACCCTCCGTGTAGTCTTTCACCTTTATAGTTTGCTCTTTTTTGAAAACATCCGAGAGAAGCTCCTCGGTGATTAGAGTCCCAGCCTTGTAGCCTTCCCAATCCTCCGCAAGGGCAAGGGATGGAAGCTCAGACAGCCTTTCAAGGTCTGCAGGCTTTAGCTCTTTCGGAACCCTGTGAACCTTGGCATTTAGCTTCACCCTTCCCACCTTTGAAAGGTCGTATCTTGTTAGGTCCCTGAAATAAAGTTCATAATGGGACCTTGCCCTGTTTATGAGATGCTCAAGCTCCATAACCATGGGCTCAACCGCCCTCAGTTTTTTGTATATGTCCACAAGGGCGTAGTCCCTTAGGGTAAATCTGGCTGGTATCTTTAGGGGACTTCTTCTGTCCTGGTCCTTAGGTAGGGTCTCGGCCACAAGAGTTTCTATAAGAATCTTGCCGTAAGGACTTTTAACAGCACTTTCCTTGGGAACGGCGGAGACTAGCTCTATCCTTATCCTATCGTCCTTTATGAGTCTTTCAAGCTGAGACACCTCTTCTATGAACCTTTCCTCCAGTATGTCATCTTCCAAACCCTTTTCCTCTATCTTTGCCTTGTAGCGTAGCACGGCAAAAAGGTAAAAACCCTCAAGATCCTCAAGCCTGTATTCTTCACCCGTTTTACTATCAAAAATACTGCCCCTCTGCACAAAAAAGGCTCTCGCGTCTGAGTAAAAATGTTTAAGGATGTCATAGGCGGTTTCAAGACCAAGAGCCCTGAGTATAAAGGTGCTGCCCACCTTTTTTCTGTCTATCCTCGAAGAAAGCACATCAGTGGTGCTTGAAAGTTCAAACTCAACCCGTGGACCCTTGTCAGGTATGATGCTTGCCCTGTAGATCATCCTTATTATGGTTGTTTCCTTCTGACGCTCCTCCTTTTCCTCAAAGAAAACACCAGGAGACCTAATGAGCTGGCTAACCGCTATCCTTTCACTCCCGTTTATTATGAAAGAGCCCGTTTCTGTCATCATGGGCACTTCGCCAAAGTAAACCTTCTTGGGCTCACCAATCTTTTCGCCCTTTTTAGTTTTTGTCCTCAGCCTTACCATGATTCTCATGGGGACAGAGTAGGTAAAGCCCTTTACCTTACATTCATCCTCCGAGTACTTCTCTTTATGAACAAGCAAAGTCCCACACCTTGGACAGTTTACACCGTAGCCACCAAGGAAAGTCTGATCCGTATAAGCTTTATAGTTACACTTGTTACACTCCCAATCTCCCACCTCATAGCCTAGGTACTCAAGGGTTATCTTCTCGTCAGGATCCTTGAAAGGGAAGGATGTAGAAAGGACATACTCAAGACCCTTCTGCTCTCTTTTGTTAGGGTGAGTGTAAAACTGAAGGAAGGATTCAAAAGATTCTCTTGGAAGAAAAAGCAAGTTTGGTGCCTGGACAAGCTCTTCCCTTCTACCAAAGAATTTTCTTGGTAAGGGTATGTTTTTTCTCATCTCTTCACCCTCTTTTGAAGTGCGGTAAACTTATAAGTGTAAATCATACATGGCAATCTGTCAACCCATAAAAAAAGAATACCCCCTGCACGTGCAGGGGATAGCCTTTCAACGATTCTTATATGCATTCCTTACTTTATCTCTACTTCTGCACCTGCCTCCTTTAGTTTTGCGGCTATCTTTTCCGCTTCCTCCTTGGGAACACCCTCTTTGACAGGCTTTGGAGCTCCCTCTACAAGGTCCTTGGCTTCTTTAAGACCAAGACCTGTCAATTCTCTCACCACCTTTATGACATTTATCTTGTTGGCACCTGCAGATTTGAGTATTACATCAAATTCTGTCTTTTCTTCGACAGCAGGTGCTCCCGCAGCAGGCGCTCCCGCAGATACCGCTGGCGCTGCAGCCACCATGGCAGCAGAAACTCCGAACTTTTCCTCCAACTTCTTGACAAGCTCAGAGACCTCCAGCAATGTCATGTTGCCTATGGCCTCCACAATTTCGTCAATGGTAAGTGTTGCCATGTTTAAACCTCCTTTAAGATTTTTTCTCTTCCATAGCCTTAAGGGTTAAAACAAGCTTCTGGGGTGCAGACTTGAGAGCCATAACAAGAGCGTATATAGGTCCCTGTATGGCTCCCATGAGTTTAGAAACAAGCACCTCTTTTGAGGGAAGCTGTGCAAGGGCTTCCACCTCGACAGGTTTCAAAAACCTACCTTGCATGTAAGCCCCTTTTATTTTTGAGATAGGCTTATCCTTGTCGACCTCTTTCATAAAATCAAAAACCGCTTTTGCCACTTTAACAGGGTCGCCGTAGGCAAAAGCAAAAGCGGTAGGGCCGGTAAGCACCTCCCTATGATCCGCCATAACTGTATCCATGAAAGCTCTGTAAAAGAGCGTGTTCTTACCCACCAAAATCTCGCCATCCAAGCCTTTGACATCAGCCCTGAGTCTTGTCATTGCCTGAGCGTCTATTCCAGTAAAGTCAAAGAAAACTACCAAGCTTGACCTTTTTATCCTACCACGGTAGGAGTCCATAATCTGTTCTTTTCTATCCCAGCTTTTTCTCATGACATCCTCCAAAGCTTTTTGTAAAATTATCGAAATAGCACGTCACATTGCTATGCTTACAGAAAGGGCGCTTCCGTAAAAAGGCAATAGCCTCACCGAACCAAAACCTGAAAGGTGTTTTCAAAGTAGTGTTTTCAATAAGCAAACAAAGGCTGACATAAGATACAGAAACCCTATTCATGCCACCAGCTCCTGAAGCCTTCTCAAAGTTGTAGAAACATCGAGCTTTACGGAAGGGCTCATAGTAAGGGACAGAGCTATGCCCTTCACATATTGACCCTTTGCACCGGGTGGTTTTGCCTTAACTACAGCGTCAATGCCCGTATATATGTTTTGAACAAGCTTTTGGTCTTCGAAGGATATTTTGCCCACGGGCATATGCAAGTTGCCCGTCTTGTCCACACGAAACTCCACTCTTCCCTTCTTTGCCTCCTCTATCGCCTGCTTTAGGTTTGTAGTTACTGTTCCCGTCTTTGGGTTTGGCATGAGTCCCTTAGGACCAAGTATCTTACCAAGCTTGGCAACCTTTGGCATTGTGTCTGGCGTGGCTATTACCACATCGTAATCCACCCACTCTTCTTTTGCTATCTTATTTATGAGATCCTCACCACCCACATAGTCAGCACCAGCATCCTTGGCTATTTTCTGGTATTCACCCTCAGCCAAGACAAGCACTTTAAGTTCCCTACCAAGACCGTTGGGCAAAACCACAGAACCTCTTACCATCTGGTCCGCATACTTGGGGTCCACCCCAAGCCTCATGGCAAGCTCCACGGTTTGGTCAAACTTAGGACCACACTCATGGTGAATCTTTTTTAACATCTCCACTGCACCCTCAACCGTGTAGAGGGTATTCCTGTCAAAAAGCTCCAAACACTTCTGATATCTTCTTCCTCTTTTCATGGCTTCACTCCTTCCATCCTTCTACTTCTATGCCCATACTTTTGGCGGTACCCACTATCTGTCTCATAGCCGCCTTCAAATCCTTCGTATTCATGTCCTTAAGCTTTATTTTGGCAATTTCTTCCACCTGCTGTAGGCTCACCCGTCCCATTTTCTGCTTTTTGGGGTCGGAAGAACCCTTCTGAACCTTTGCAGCCTTCTTAAGAAGGTAGGACACGGGTGGAGTCTTCAGTATAAAGCTAAAACTTCTATCCTGATATATGGTTATGACCACTGGCACGACAGTTCCGGGCTCAAAATCCTTGCTTACTGCGTTAAACTGCTTTACAAACTCCATTATATTCACACCATGCTGACCCAAGGCAGGTCCCACAGGGGGTGCAGGGGTAGCCTGCTGGGCAGGAAGCATAAGCTCTACCTTTGCGGTAACCTTTTTCATACTATTCCTCCTTCCTAAGATTAGAAGCGATGGTCAACAGCATCTCCATAATCATGTCTATCCTTTGATTGATGTGCCTGAACTCAGCCCTAACCTCGTCCTGAAACTTTTCTTGCCTATCTTCAAGCCTACGAATGTAGCCCAAAAGTTCTTGTTTGTTTTCCTGAATAACACCCAAAAGTTCTTGTTTGTCTTTTTCTTGTTTTTCCACTATCCACTGAGTTCGCTCATCCACAAGTTTGTATACAGCCTCAAGAGTAATCTTCTTTATCGCTCCACCTATCCACTCCCTCATAGCTTCTCCACCTGAGAATAATCTAATTCCACAGGCGTAAGCCTGCCAAAGATGCTCACAAGCACTACAACTTTTTCCTTTTCTGGATGCACCTCTTCCACAGTGCCTGTGAAATTCATAAATGGACCCTCTATAACCCTCACTTGGTCACCCTTTTCGAAGAGTATTCTCACTGGCTTGACACCCTTTTTCACAAAGGCTATTATCCTCTCAACCTCCTTCTCATCTAGGGGGGCAACCCTGCCACCCACGAGGACTGGCTTGTAAACATGGGGCGTTTTTTCTATAGCACGCATCAAGGCATCGCTCATGACAGCCTTTACAAGAAGATAGCCCGGGAACATTTTGGATTCAAGTATTATCTTTACCTCCGTCTTGTTTTCTTTGCAGGTAATCTTCTGTCCAGGCTTAGATATGGGAGGTGCCTCCACACAGAGGTCTCCTTCCACACTTTCCAAAACCCTTACTTCGCCGTTCTCTATTCTAAAGGTGGTTACACCCTTTTTACCAAGAACGCTTATATCCCTGTTATTACCACGCAGAGAAAGCCTGTACTTTTCCTTACCCATGGTCTTTATGACCACTTTCTCCTCTGCTGGAACCACCACATCCTCTACCTGGCCAGATATACCCTCAAGTTCAAGGACCTTAAGGAGGTTCTCCCTTGCAGTGGCCTCCTTACCTGCCTCAACCTGTAAAGCGTACCACCTAAAGTCGTTCATCCTCAACCTCTCAAAGAAAGCAGAAAATGTATAAGCCTTGTAAAAGCTAGGTCAAAGACCCAAAGGCTTATACCAAAGGCTAAAGAAAATATTATAACACTAACTGTAGCTTTGATGACAAGATTTCTGCCGGGCCAAGAAACCTTATCAAGCTCCTTTTTAACACTCTTTATAAAATCCCTAAGCCTTTCCATCTTCTCTTCCTGCGGGGCGCGGAGGACTCGAACCCCCAACCGCGGGATTTGGAGTCCCGCGCTCTGCCAATTGAGCTAGCGCCCCTACTTTACCTCTCTGTGTAATGTGTGCTTTCTGCACCACTTGCAGTACTTTTTCAGCTCCATCCTCTGGGGATGCTTCTGTTTATTCTTGGTTATAGAATAGTTCCTCCTCTTACACTCTGTACAAGCCAAAACTATTATCTCTCTAACTGCAGCCATCTTCTACACCTCTACTCTATTATTTTGGTGACTACGCCAGCGCCTACTGTTCTTCCGCCTTCACGTATGGCAAATCTGAGCTGTTCTTCCATAGCGACGGGCTTGACGAGTTCTACTTCAATCTCCACATTGTCGCCGGGCATGACC
>JAOAIS010000013.1 GCA_026414575.1 Aquificaceae bacterium
AGATGTGTATAAGAGACAGGGTTATACGCTATGAAGGTCCTAAAGGTGGACCTGGCATGAGGGAGATGCTCTCCCCAACCTCTGCCATTATGGGCATGGGCTTGGGAGATAAGGTAGCACTCATAACCGACGGAAGGTTTTCTGGCGGTACCAGGGGTGCATGCGTAGGACATGTAGCACCGGAGGCTGCTTCCGGAGGCCCCATAGGTATTGTGAAGGATGGAGACAGGATACTCATAGACATCCCTGGCAGAAGACTTGAACTCTTAGTTCCTGAGGAAGAGCTCAAAAAAAGAATGAAAAACTTCGCCCCTCTACAAAAGGAAATAAAAAGTCCTTGGCTAAGGAGGTATACAAGGTTTGTGGCCTCAGCCTCTAAGGGCGCAGTCTTAGAGGTGTGATATAATTGAGGCTATGAAGCCAATTCTTGACCTCCTGCCCTTTTTGCTCTTTTTTGTAGTAGTTCTTGCTACTGTAGTTGGAGGTGATATACTCAAACTGGTAGGAGGTTTTGCCATGGGAATATCACCTTTAATCGTGGTTGTAATAGCAGTTATTGTCTTTCTTGCAACTGCCGTTAAGATAGTGCCAGAATACCAGAGGGCAGTCATCTTTAGGCTCGGAAGGGTGATAGGTGCAAAGGGTCCTGGTCTTTTTATCCTTATTCCCATAATAGACAGGATGGTGAAGGTGGACCTAAGAACAGTCACTCTTGATGTGCCCACACAGGATATAATAACAAGGGACAATGTTTCTGTGAGCGTGGATGCGGTGGTTTACTTCAGGGTTGTAGAGCCTGTGAAGGCTATAGTGCAGGTGGAAAACTACCTTTATGCCACATCTCAGATAGCCCAAACCACTCTCAGAAGCGTGTGTGGTGCAGCGGAGCTTGACGAACTGCTCTCGGAAAGGGAAAAGCTAAACCTCCAGCTTCAGGAAATAATAGACAAACAGACAGACCCATGGGGTGTTAAGGTAGTAGCGGTTGAACTAAAGAGAATAGACCTCACAGAAGAACTACGCAGGGCCATGGCGAGACAAGCTGAGGCGGAGAGGGAAAGGAGGGCAAAAATCATAGCCGCGGAGGCGGAATATCAGGCAGCTCAGAAGTTGGCAGAGGCGGCCCAGATACTGGCAACACAACCCATAGCCCTCCAGCTGAGGTACCTTGAAACTATACAGAGCGTCTCCATAAAACCTGGCAACACGGTGCTCATACCCATACCCACAGAACTTTTCAAGGTCTTCTTTGGTGAGAACAAGATACAAGGTAAGGGTTAACAGGGCTGGTTTAGTTTTCATAGGCATAACCATTTTCCTTGGCATTGCTGCAGTTAACACCGCAAACAACCTTCTTTACCTTGTGGTTTCTTACATGCTTTCCTTTATGCTTCTTTCTGGGTTTTTCTCTCTTTACAACTTAAGAGGTCTTGAGGTAATCTTGCTACCGCCTGAAGAGGTTTACGCAGGTATGGAAGCTTACACAAGGGTAATCATAAAAAACCACAAGAGGCTACCATCCTTTCTTATAGAAATAAGAAACGACAAAAGTGGTTGTAACTTTCCCCTTGTGAAAAAAGAGGCGGAAGACACCATCAAGACAATTTTTGAAAAAAGAGGTTTTTGCAAGGCACTTCAGGTAGAGGTCGCCTCCTCTTTTCCCATCGGACTTTTCGAAAGGTTTTACCGCTTAGAAGTTCCTATAAATGTCATAGTTTTCCCAAAGCCCTTGCCTTCGGAAAAAATGCCAATTAAAACACATAAGGAAAAGTATGAAAATACACACTTATATAGCAGGAAGCAAGGATACGAAGAACTTAGAGGAATAAGAGAATATACCAACGAGCCTATAAAGCTAATACATTGGAGGCTTTCCGCTAAGACGGGCAACCTTTATGTGAAGGAAATGTCTGAAGAAACAGCCCCACCCATCACCTTATCCTTGGAATGCGTGGATGGAAATTTAGAAGAGAAGATTTCAAAGCTAACCCATCTTATAATAGAACTTACTTACCAAGGACGCTTTGTTGGGTTAGAACTGCCCAACAAAACCATAGAACCCAATACGGGCACACCCCACAAAAGAAAGCTCCTGACCGAATTAGCCCTCCTGTAGTATAGCCTTAGGATAAGAGCCGAGCACTTTGACAAGCTGAGCCCTTTCTTTGAGAAGCTCAAGAGCTTTTTGAACATGTTCCTCTTCCGAGTGTCCTTCAAGGTCTACAAAAAATACATAATCCCATAGCCTTTTTTTGGACGGTCTTGAGACAATCTTGGTCAGATTGACGCCGTATTTGTAAAAGCTCTCTAAAGCCTTAAAAAGGGCGCCCGCCTCATCCTTTACTGCAAATATAAGGCTCGTTTTATCATTCCCAGTGGGTCTCATCGCCCTTTTTCCTACAACGATAAACCTTGTGTAGTTATTAGGATTGTCCTGTATGCTGTCTGCAAGTATGTTAAGATGGTAAGTGTATGCAGCTACTTCGCTGGCTATGGCAGCAGCATCTTCTATTTCCATCACAAGCTCGCAGGCCTTGGCAGTGCTTTCTGTTTCCACAAGCTTTGCCTCAGGAAGGTTTCTCCGCAGCCATTCCTTGCACTGAGCGAGGGCGTGTTTATGAGAGTAGACGGTAGTTATGTTGAGAGTATGACTTGCGGTAGAGAGAAGATTAAGCCTTATTGGTATAACTATCTCACCTACTATCCTGAGGTCTGATTCCAAGAACATGTCAAGGGTGTAGTTTACCACCCCCTCGGTAGTGTTCTCCACTGGAACCACGCCATAATCTACCCTTCCTAACTCCACTTCTCTGAAGACATCTCCTATGGTACTAACTGGCACATAATGGGTTGAGAAACCAAAGTACTCCAAAGCCGCCTGATGGGTAAAAGTCGCCTTAGGACCGAGGTAGGCAACCTTAAGTTCCTTTTCAAGGGAAAGGCAGGCAGAAATGATTTCTCTGTATATGTGGACTATGGCCTCTGTGGGAAACTCCTCCCCATATACTTCTCTGTTAAGCCTTATCATCCTATTTACTATCTCCCTCTCTCTTTCCGGTGCGTGAACCTCAAGACCAAGTCCTTTTTTAACCTCCCCCACCTTCTTTGCAAGCCTCGCCCTTTCGTTGAGAAGATACAAAACCTGCTCGTCAACCCGATCTATCTTCGACCTTAGCTCCCTTAGTTCTTCCATAAAGTCTTAACCAAAAGAATGGGCGCCTTTCAGGTTTTTAGATACAGAGTGTCTTACCGAATAAAGCTCTCTATCCTTGCCTCTCCAGTATTTCCTACGCCTTCTGTATACGTCCCTAAGATATTCCCTCAGCATCAGACTTGGGTACTTTCCTTTTGCCACCTTATGGAGGTGCCACCACCACTTTTCAATAGGTTGTGTGTCATCATCCTCGAGAGGTTCATCAGAGGTTTCCATAAGTTCAAGAAATCTGTGCACATTTTGGAACAGCTTCTTGTCCGCCTTTTTTACATATACGCTATTCTCCAGCCCTTCCTGATGAACTTTTTCCCTGAGCTTGACTATAAGGTCAGGGTATCCCACACCGTAATTGAGGAGTAGCTCAACCTCCGCAAAGTAAACATAATCAGTGTCAACTTTCCTATTAAGTTCATCCATGATAGATAAATTATATATCATGAGAAAAATCATTGTAGTAGGAAGTGGAATTATAGGTCTTAGCTGTGCAGCGTTCCTCGCCCTTGAGGGCAAAAAGGTGCAGGTCATTACAAGAAACCCGGAAGAGGCTACATCTTGGGTGGCAGGTGGTATGCTGGCACCCTTTTCAGAGGGGCTGGAGGAGGAGCTTTTTAACTTTTCCTACCAGAGCCTCAGAGAATACCCAGAATTCATAAGGTTTCTTATGGAGGCTTCTGGCCACCATGTAGACTTTAGGGAGGGGGGCATCTATAGAATAGTCTTAGAGGGAGAAGAAAAACTCATTGACTTAGGAAAGCTTTACAAGAAAAAAGGGCACAGGGTTGAATTCGTCGAACCAAAAGAAGAATTAAACCTCTCTAAAGAAGTAGTTTCTATAATTCACTATGGTGAAGAGGGCTGGGTGGATGCAGAAATGCTCATGGATTCTCTACTATTCGCTCTACAGAGAATGAATGTGGAATTCGTAGTGGATGAGATAACGCGCGCAGTCATGGCTGACGAAGAAGTTAAAGAGATAATCGGTATAAAGTCCGTATACAGGGGGGATTTTTACCTTTTTGCACCAGGCGCATGGACAAAAGGAATCTTTGACCTTCCCGTATACCCCCTAAAGGGTCAGGCCCTCAAAGCACGAGGCGTACTTCTTCCGAGGGTTCACTACTCAACAATCTCCTACCTCATACCAAGAACAGGCTACCTCTACATAGGAGCTACCTCCGAAGATGTGGGCTTTCTTGGAGGTGTATCTCTGGAGGGTCTCAAAAAACTATCGGAAGGCGCTCTACGCATAGTGCCAAGGCTTTCAGGGGCCAGCATAACAGACATGGTCTTTGGCTACAGGCCAGCTACACCAGACGGAAAGCCCATCTTTGAAGCTGGAGAAAACTACCTTGTGTTGACAGGGCATCACAGAAACGGCATCCTTCACGCACCTCTGACCGCAAAGCTGGCTCTAGACTACCTCAGGGGCTCATCAAACAAGTTTTTGGAAACCTTCTCTAAAGACAGGTTCTTAAAGAAAACTTAACAGACTTTGGCTATCCTTTCCATTATGGACTACATTGGCGAGGTTATAAGGTCAGCTATAGACAGGAGGGGGTTTTTGGCAATTCTGGGTGCAGGGCTTGCACTTCCTAAGGTTAGTCTTGCGGGAGGTTCAAGTTTTAGAAGTCTTCTTCCTGACAACCAAGACAGGATAGTCCTGCCAAAAGGCTACAGACACAAGGTTCTTATAAGGTGGGGTGACCCCTTAGATGTAGGAAGCCCTCTTGACTGGAACAGGATATACCAAAAGGGACCTACGATGGAGGATGTGGAAAGACAAAGGCACTGCTTTGGGTATAACTGCGACTACGTGGGCTTTATGCCTCTTTTTAAAGGTAGAGCTCTGCTGGTGGTGAACCACGAGTATACAAACCCAGAGCTTATGTTTGCGGACTTTGAGCCTTCTGAAAAAAGACCCACAAGAGAAGAAGCCCTCTTTATGCTGGAGGCTCACGGACTTTCGGTGGTGGAGATAAGGAAAGAAAAGGAAGGCTGGAGTTATGTAAAGGGGTCAAATTACAACAGAAGGATTACGGGTTCTACAAGATGTGAGATATCGGGTCCTGCTAGGGGACATTACCTCATGAAGAGCTCTTACGACCCACAAGGGGTGTATGTATTGGGGACGCTCAACAACTGTTCTGGCGGAAAGACCCCTTGGGGCACGGTGCTCACATGCGAGGAAAACTTCCATTCCTACTTTGGGGGCGACGAGAGAAAGGTAAGGCATCCGCAGGCTGGGCTTTTGAAAGAGGTTAACTACAGGTATGGCGTTCCTGGTGAACCAGCTAAAGTCTACCGCTTTTATGGATATATGGAAAGGTTCAACATAGAAAAAGACCCCACGGAAGCCATGCGTTTTGGTTGGGTTGTAGAGATAGACCCCCACGACCCCAAAAGACCACCAGTAAAGAGGACAGCCCTTGGTAGGTTCAAGCACGAAGCGGCCACTTGTGTAGTAGCACCCGACCGCAGGGTAGTGGTGTATATGGGTGACGACGAGAGGTTTGAGTATGTTTACAAGTTCATAACAAAGGGTAGATACAATCCAGAAAATAGAGAAGCTAACTTGGAGCTCCTTGAGGAAGGAGAGCTCTACACTGCAAGGTTCAAAGAAGACCTTACAGGTCAGTGGATACTCATAGCTAAATGTAAGAAAAACTCAGAGGGTTTTTATACCATAGAGCCCAACCCCGCACTGCCAGAGCCTTTCAAAAGCGACCCGGCACTTTGTTTCATAAACACCCGTGGTGCGGCAGACCTTCTGGGTGCTACCAAGATGGACAGACCGGAGGACTTTGAATGGAACCCCGTCACCAAGAGCCTGTGGCTGGCTCTCACTTTCAACGAAAGAAGAACTCGCTTTCAGACCGACGAGGCTAACCCAAGAGCCTTCAACACCATGGGTCATGTAATAGAAATGGTAGAGGAGGGTCATGACCCCACAGCCAAGAGCTTTCGCTGGCACATACCTTTGCTTTGTGGAATTCCCGGAGAGAAAAACCCCAAAAGACAGCTAATAATCTATGGAAAACCCGCAAAGACTGGCACGCCCCCCATATCCGCACCGGATAACCTTGCCTTTGACAAGAGGGGCAATGTGTGGATAGCCACCGACGGCAACGAAAGCACCTCAAGACTTGGCAAAAAGGACGGTGTTTATGTGCTAAACCCCTTCACCAGAGAACTGAAAATGTTCCTATCTGGCGTGCCGGGCTGTGAGATATGCGGACCTGAGTTTTCTGAGGACTGGAAAACCTTTTTCTGTGCCATCCAGCACCCGGGCGAAGGAGGCAAGGGCGGAAGCAAAACCCGATGGCCCTATGGCGACGGC
>JAOAIS010000032.1 GCA_026414575.1 Aquificaceae bacterium
AGGGGACACAAAGCTTTATAAACAGAACTGGGGATGTAGGAACTTGTCAGGCTTTTGCGATGGTGCTTTTGAAGCTAAGTTCTTATACTTTTTGCTTATACTTTATAATTGTTGTCACATGCTTATTGGAGAATTTTCAGAGATTCTCGCAAAGGACTATTATACGCCACAGATTTATGATATAATTTACTCCTCAATATGCAGAACTTTTAGGAGATGAAGCATGAAGACCTATCATGTTAGAAAAGAAGATGTAGCAAGGGACTGGTGGATTGTAGATGCAGAGGGCAAAGTCCTTGGAAGATTAGCTTCCCAGATAGCAAGAGTGCTTATGGGGAAACACAAGCCCTATTACCAACCAGATGCGGATTGTGGCGACTTTGTAATAGTGCTCAATGCAGGCAAGCTGGTGGCTACTGGCAAAAAGCCAGAAAGTAAAAAATACTACCTTCACACCAATTATCCCGGCGGTTTGAAGGAGAGAAACCTTGCCTGGCTGGTGCAGAATAAGCCCGAAGAAGTGATAAGACTTGCAGTCAAAAGGATGTTGCCCAAGAATAGGCTTGGACATAGGATGTTAAAAAGACTTAAGATATACTCGGGTTTAGAGCATCCCCATGTTGCTCAACAGCCCAAGGTTTTGGAGGTTAAGGCATGATGCTGAAGCTTAAGGATTTTAAGATAGGCTTTGACAACGCCTATTACGGCACTGGTAGAAGAAAGGAGAGCATAGCAAGGGTATGGCTCGTAAAGGGTACCGACAAGCAGGTGGTTAAGGTTAAGGAAAGCGGCAAAGAGTATGAAATGAAGCAATATCTACAGAGGGAGACCCTTTACAGTAAAGTTTTTTATCCCTTGAGGCTTACAGGCCTTGAGGGCAGGTTTGGTATATACGCCACCGTTAGTGGTGGTGGTATAAGTGGTCAGGCGGAAGCCATCATGTATGGTGTTGCAAAGGCCATACTAAAATACAACCCTGATTTAAGAATATCACTTAAAAAAGCAGGACTCTTAAAGAGGGATGCAAGGGAAAAGGAGAGGAAAAAGTACGGGCTGATGAAAGCAAGAAAAGCTTACAGATGGAGCAAAAGATAAGGGTATGTATATACGGTGCTACGGGTTATACGGGCGCCGAGCTTTTGAGGCTTCTTCAGAACCACCCTTTTGTAAAGGTAGTGGCCTTAACTTCTCAGTCCTACGCAGGGAAGAAGCTTTCCGAGGTTTTTCCCTTTCTTGAAGCTACCGATTTCGGAAGGCTTGTTCTGCTGGAAGACCCGGAAGAAGATTATGATGTTGCCTTTTTGTGTTTGCCTCATGAAATTTCTCTTAATCTAGTGCCTAAACTTCTAAAGAGCGGTAAGAGGGTAATAGACCTTTCGGGAGCCTACAGGATAAGCACGCCCTCCAAGTATCAAGAGTACTATGGTTTTGAGCATACAAACGCTGAACTCTTGAAATCAGCGGTGTACGGACTGCCTGAGGTTTTCAGGAAAAGCGTAGGGATGGCAGATCTTGTGGCTAACCCAGGTTGTTATCCTACCGCAACACTGCTTGCCCTTTACCCCATACTCAAACAATCCATTCCTCTTGAATGGGTTGTGGTGGACGCCATCTCTGGAATATCTGGAGCTGGTAGGAAGACCGTTCAGAAGTTTCACTACCCAGAGATGGAAGGGGACTCCTTTGCCTATGCCGTTGAAAAACACAGACACAGTCCTGAGATAGAGGATGTTATAAAAAGAATTTCTGGAAATGAGATTAAGATAAGGTTCACACCGCAGGTTGTCCCCATGGCTAGGGGGATGATGGCAAAGGTCTATACAAGGTGTGAAAAAAGGTCCTATTTTGAGCTTTACAGAGAAATATACAAGGAAGAACCCTTTGTGCTAATATGTAAAGAACCGCCCCACGTAAAGCATGTTAGGGGCACCAACTACTGCCTTATATATTGCTATTATGATGAGAAAAGTTCTATACTCGAGGTGATAAGCGTAATTGATAATCTTGGTAAAGGCGCCTCCTCCCAGGCTTTACAGAACTTTAACCTAATGATGGGCTTAGAAGAGACCCTTGGATTAAAACAGATAGCTTTTTATCCCTGAGAGGTTAGCTCTTCCCTTATTATGTTCAAAAGGGTGAGAAGCGCTCTCTTGACACTTTCTTTGTCTACGGCTGAAACTGGAAGCACTGCTATGCCTTCATCCTCGGCTATGTCAAGCGCCGTTGCCACATCCTCCGCGGACCAAGCGTTGGGAAGGTCTTGCTTGTTGGCACCTACTACCATAGGTACGGGAAAACGGGATTGAAAGAAGTTTATTATTTTTCTTGCCTCGTGGAAGGTGGATGGGTCTGTGCTATCTACTAGTATGATGATGCCAAGTGCACCTTCGCCGAGTATCTCCCACATGAAATCGAACCGTGATTGACCAGGAGTCCCAAAGAGGTAGAGTTCATGCTCCTCATCGATGCGTATTTTGCCAAAATCCATGGCAACTGTGGTGTAGTCTTTTACACTCTTTTCCTCCAAAGCCTGCGTTCTTCTCTCCGTCTTTACAGTTTTTATTTCGCTAACCGTGTTTATGAACTGGGTCTTGCCGGCGGCGAAGGGTCCTGCAATGACTATTTTTATCTTCTTTATTATCTTCATCAGAGCCCCTTTATCCTTTCTATTATCTTCATCAAAAGGTCAAGGGCTATTGATGGACTTTGTTTTTTCTCCTTCTTCTTCCTTTTTATGGCACCTACCGCAAGCAGTCCATAAAGTGCCCTATCCACCTTCAGATTATCAAGCCCGGAATCCTTTCTTATGTCGTACACTGTCCTCTCCCCATCCACGAGGTTAAGCACCTTTTTCTCTTCTGGTGTAAGTTCTGCCTTTTCCAATACATCATTTACCCCCTCTAAAGGCTCGAAAACCAGGAGCTCATCCGATATTTTTCTTTCTACTTCTTCATAAGTTAGCCCGCGCGAGGCCATCATTATGATTTTCTCCACAGGATAAAGTATTCTATAGTTGTTGGAGCCAAACTTTACAAAGCCAGGCGTGAAGGAAAATACACCCTCCTTGAGGTCCAACCTTTCTATCAAAAACCTTTCGATGGTTCTGAAAAGATTTTCCTTAGATATGCGTAGTTTTTCTATTAGAAGATCAAAATCCCTTTCTGCGTAGACTCTAAATACCCTGTCGACTGGACGAGCAAAGATTATCTGTCCGTCTTTTACATAATAAGCCACCGTTATGTCCTTCCACTCCACGAGCAGAATTCCACTTTTCTTGTCCTTAGATATTATCTGAAGTATGTCCACAAAGTTGAAGGTCTTCAGGTCCCCTGTTAAAGCCATGTTTCCTTACATCATACCCTTGAGTTTATCCTGAGCCTTCCTAATCTCCATAAGTAGCAGGCCAAGTTTGGCGTTGTTGTCCGCAAGAACCACCATGACCGCATCCCTTCCCACTCCTGTGAGTATTACATAACCGTCGTGTCCTTTTATGGTTATCTGCTCAAGATTGCCCTTTGCAAGCTCTTCAGAAACCCTTTCACCCAAAGAGAGTATGGCTGCACTCATTGCGGCTATTCTGTCTTCCTCCATTCCCGGTTTTAGCACCGATGCAACGGGTAAGCCGTCTGCGGACACAAGGGATGCCCCCTCTAAGCCCGTGTTCCTTATTAGCTCCTGTAAAACCTGCGTATACCTGTCCATTTTTTCCCTCCACTAAGTTGTTGTCGATGCTTCTAAGTAAATCTGCTCATGCAAACCCCTGCATCTTCTAAGAAGGGCACCTACAAGAGGTATACACATGAGTAGGCAAAATGGATTGAGGACAGCAAGCCCATACAAACTCTTTGTTGGGTGCTTGAAGAATGGGTTGCATATTCCTTTTTTAGTTATCACTTTCATTGTATAGCCCCTCGTAACATAAAAAGAGCCAGCGTGAGGTATAACTCCCGCCATTTTTCATTTACGGCCTCCTCCCATAGAATTATACTAAAACTTCCAAAAAATCATATCATAAAAAATACCCATTGCTATGGAAAAGAGAATCCAAAAGAATACATAAAACGCTACTAAGACTTTTGGTAGAAACTTTAAAGTAGCCAGTATGGTGGGCATGCATATACCTGTACCACCCAGCATAAAGGTAAAGGAGTTGCCGTAGGTAAACCCTACATCCCTGAGAGCTTTTGCTATTGGAACTTCTTCTCCTGAGCATACGTATATGGGCACAGATACAAAGGCTATAAAGAAGTATGACAGCAGACTACCTGCTATGGGTCTTACAAGGCTTGGTGGTAGTAGGGTTTTTATCAAAGAGGCTATGAAAATGCCCAACAAAAGGTATTTTCCTATACCCAAAAGGTTATTCCTGAAGTGGGTGGTAAAACTGCTTAGACCCGATCCGCCAGCGTTGCCAAACGCCATTGGTATGCCTTTAGGCTTTTTGACAAGAAAACTGGCCGTATAGGCAAAAAGCAGTGCAAAGAGCATAGTTCCAAAGATACGCATAAAGGTCATACTCCAGCCAAAGTAACCATAGGTAAGAAGAATGGTAACAGGCGATATAATGGGGGCCACCACAAGAAAGGACAAGACAGGCGCATAGCTTTTTGAGAGACTATTGATGAGGTTGGCTACTGGAAGCATGGAGCAGGAACAAAGGGGCAATAGTCCTCCAATAAGGCCTGTATATACTGGGGCCGTGTTTTGATTTTTAAGAATACTTCTTAACCAACTTAGCTTTGTAAATCCCTGGAGGAAAGAGGTTATCAAGACAGCAATCAAAAAGTAGGGCGTTATGTCCATCAGATAATCTATAAAAGCCCGCAAGAAAACTTCAAGAAAATCCATAGCTGAAGAAAAAATCTAAGTCAACCAAGCAGAAAATACAACAGAATAGCATTTATAATACCTGCTACCAAGTCGTCCGATACAACGCCGTGCGCGCCTGGCAGCTTCTCAAAGAGTCTTATAGGATAAGGCTTTACTATGTCAAGAACCCTGAAGGTAAAAAACCCTATAATAATGGCTTTTGCGGTAGGCTCTATAAATAGAAAGGAGACAAAATAGCCAACAACTTCATCTATAACCACTTCTTCTGGGTCCTTTTCCCCAGTCAAATCTATCATGTACTTTGCGGACCACACGGCCAAGGAATATAGCAAAAGGGTAAACACAAGAGTCAACCACCACTTGTGGACTAGCACATATACCAATGGTATGCCAAGAAGCGTGCCCACTGTACCAGGTGCGTACCTGAACCTTCCAAGGTATAAACCAGTAGCAATAAGCTCACGCCAGATCAAAGGTCAATCCTTGCAAATCTTTGTCTTCCCTCTTGGAATATATCCCCGCCGTAGATATCGTTGGCCACTATAACCGGAAAGTCTTCCACATAGAGCCTTCTTATTGCTTCTGTACCCAAGTCTTCATAGGCAACTACTTCCGAGGACTTTATACACTTGGATAGAAGCACCGCCACCCCACCCACGGCAGCGAAGTAAACAGCCTTATACTTTATCAACAGTTCTCTAACCTGAGGCGATCTGTATCCTTTTCCTATCATGCCCTTGAGCCCAAGCCTAAGAAGGTCTTCCACATACCTATCCATCCTAATGGAAGTTGTTGGTCCAGCGGAGCCTATCACCTGCCCGGGTTTTGGAGGTGTTGGACCAACATAGTAGATGATTTGACCCCTTACATCTATGGGAAGTTCTTCTCCCCTGCGTAAGGCTTCCACCATTCTCTTGTGGGCTGCGTCCCTTGCGGTGTATATATAGCCGGTGATAAGAACCTTATCGCCAGCCCTCAGACCTTCTACAAGCTCATCTGTTATAGGAGTGGTTATCCTTTTTGCCATGGGAAAATTATAACTTTCTTCTGCTCAGTAAGAAAGCTGAGGGAATGCCCCAGAGTAAAGAAGACAATAGCAGAAATCCATGAAAAATAAAGCCTAACTTGAGCCATTCCTGAAGACCCTCTCCGAGGAGCTTAAGTGGCAAGCTAAAGGCAAATTCATAAGTGCCAATGCCCATAAGGTTGTGGATGGGCAGGACAGAGCTCAGCTCACCACCTAAGAAGGCAACGAAGACCTTGTAAGTGTCAGGATTCCAAAGCTCAAATAAAGCCAGAAGACTTCCAAACTTAAGTATACTCGAAGCGGAGGACAGTAGAAAAAGGTTTAAACATAGTTTAAGGGACATTTCTTTCTTGATGAACTCTCTAAGAGATCCAAGCCTCCCAGAAGTTGGAAGGAGGTGGTATAACTTGTGGAATAAAAAGCCTAAAGAAAAAACAAGCAGGGCGGGTATCATGAAAGACCTATGAGCTATGGAAAGGCTAACAAAAAGCAATAAAAAGAGGGCGTAAAAATCATAGAGCCTCCCAACAAAAAAAGACCAAAGGGAATGGTTAAAACTAATTCCAAGCTTTTTTGCGTAATAAAACCAGCTCAGCTCCCCTGTTCTGGCAGGTAGTAGGTTGTTAAACATGATGTTGGCGGAGTTAATTAAGAGAGCTTGATAAAGGTTAAAGCTCCTTAGTAGCATTTTCCATCGGATAGATCTAAGCATCTGACTCAGACTGTAAAAGAGAAAGGCGGTAAACAGGTTCAGTGGTTCTACGCCAAGGATTGCACTTTTTAGTTCCTTAAAGGGGACAAAGTAGAGGATTAAAAAAAGCAGTGATAGGGTAAGAAGTAAGGAAGCTAACCTTTTCAATCTTCGGGCACGTCGTGTATGACTACTCTCTTTCCGGCAAATTTTGATAGTATTTCTATCGCAACTTCAACGCCAGAACCTGCACAAGAAGTAAAGTGGGAGGAAAGACCTGCAAGGGTCCCAACCACAAAAAGGCCTTCATCTATCTGATAATCTTTATGCTTTATCATGATGCGGCCCGGCTTTGGCGACTTTGGATTTTCCGCAATATCTAAAGAAAGCCCCTTCACCTCAAAACCATGAAAACCACAAGCAAGAACAACGTGGTCTGCATGGAAAACCTTACCAGAAGAGCTCTCCACTTCGTAAACATACCCATCCCCTTTTTCAACTCTTACTACTTCCTCTTCCATATAGTCCACACCGCCCCAATCCTCTATCTGCTTTTTTATCCTCTGTAGTATTTCCACGCCTGCTAAGGAGTTTATACCAGGAACATTTTTTAGGTACGCTTTTTGTAGGTCTGACCTGCCTTTGTCAAACACCAAGTAGCGCCGACCCTCTGCCCATTGCCAACCCCTACCTCTTGAAGATGCAAGGGTCAGTGCGCAGGAAAGACCGCTCGCACCACCACCTACTATGATAACATCATATTTCATAGTTTTCTATTATACATCAAGCCAAAAACTACCCCACATTCCCCTTCTAAAAATCAGTAAGTCATAGAGCGAGCATACACATAAAGCAGAAGCATGATACCCTACATCATATGCTCACCGCCTTAGAGCTCTCTATCTTATATGTCACACACACTCATACCATCCACATAACCATAAGCTTGCCCCCCATACATCCTATGAGCTTTTGCTATTTTTCTAAACCATATTCTCAAGCACAGCACCACCACAAAAAACCTCCTTCAAGGCCCACCTGCCTTTTTGTCCAAAGACCCTTCCTGAACATCTCTTTATTCTCTTTTCCCTTCCTCTGTAGACCTTAGCCACTGGAAGTATAGCCCCATCCACTATCAACTTGAGCTTTTTAGAAGTCTGATTTTACAGAACATGCATTGTCTTAGCCTTGAATAGATTCTTTCTGAACAAGCGATAAAAGAGTATAAACAAAGCCAATATCTACCTTTGGGCTTTGTGTAGACAAGCTGGTTTAGGGGTTCAACCTCAGCTATTCTATAACTCTTTGTGTAGCTCTGGGTATTGATACGATACCCACATATGCAAGGGCTTTTTAAGGGAGGGTTTTTGCACTTTCTTAATTTCTCGCCTGCCTTAAAAAGTTTTAATTAAATTATTATACATGCCCGAAGTAAAAAGTAAGCTTAGTAGGGCTCAAAAGGCGGCAATACTTTTAATGGCTATGCCACCTCAGGTGGCAGTTGAGGTGATGAAGGAACTCTCCGACGACGAAATTCAAGAAATACTACTTCATGCTACAAATCTGGAGGGAATAACACTAAAAGACATAGAAGAGATAGCCAAAGAATTCGTAGAGGAATACAAGGCAACTTCCTTCATAACTCCCGACATAGATGCCCTGTTGGAGTTCGCAAGGAAAACACTGCCACCCGACAAGTTCGCTAAGATATACGAATTCCTGAGTAGCTCAAGTTTAATAAAAAGCTTTCAAGAACTTGAAAGGGTGGACAGTAAAATACTTGCCAACATACTTAGGAATGAACATCCTCAAACCATAGCAGTGGTACTATCACAGCTTAATCCCAGCAAGTCTGCGGAGATACTAAAGGTACTACCAGACACCATGGCAATAGAGGTGGTTAAGAGGCTTGCAACTCTCGAGAACATATCGCCAGAGTTTTTTGGTGAACTGATAGAGGTGCTTGCGGAAGAAATAAAGGGTATGGGCATTAGCGGTATCATGCAGAAAATGGAAGGTATAACCCTTACCGCAGAGCTTCTTAACATGCTTGATAGGGACACTACCAACAAGATACTTTCAAAGCTGGACGAAGATGACCCCTATCTATCTGAAAAGATAAAGGAAAAGATGTTTACCTTTGAGGACATAAGAAAGCTTGACAACAGGGCTATAGTTGAGATACTAAAGGCTGTAGATAAAAGTACGCTCATCATAGCACTCAAAGGAGCTCCAGAAGATATAAGGGAGAAGTTTTTCTCCAATATGTCTAAGAAGGCTGCTGACATAATGAAGGAAGATATGGAAGCTCTTGGTCCTGTAAGGGCTTCAGAGGTGGAAAAAGCCCAAAAGCAAGTTATACAGGTTATAAAGAATTTGGCAGATCAGGGCGTGATAGAACTCTCCGGCGGAGAATCCTATGTCTAAAAAGGAGTTTAGACCCATTTATCACTTACATGCCTCAGATATTAGCAAGGAGATGGTATCAGAAACTCTCAAAGAGGAAGAAAAACCTGACTGTGAAAATTTAGAAGCTTTCTACAAAGCTCAAATAGAACAACTCACAAAAGAAATCGGTGGCTTGAAGGCAAAGGCCGAAGGCCTTGAGGCTGAAAAAAGAAAGCTTAAAGAAGAAAAGGAGGCGCTTCTTAAGAGCCTTGAAGAAAAGAGTAGGCTGGAAAACATGCTCAACGACCTTTATCGCAAGCTAACAGAGCTTCTAAAGGTGGCAGAAAGTAGGGTTAGAGAAGAGGCGTTGAACATGATAGTTGAGATACTAAAAAAGCTTTTGATTGTGGATTATCTGCCAAAAGAAGATGCGCTGAAAAAAGCCCTATCAGAAGTTTTGAATTCGGGTATTGAGTTAAGGGGGCAAGTAAACCTCTACTTAAACCCGGAGGATTTTAAAAGAATGGGCCCTTACCTTGAAAAACTTAAAGAGGCTATGGGGAATGGTTTTAGTCTTAACACTTTGGTGAAAGGCGAGCTCATGAGTGGCGAGTTTCTTTTGGAAACGCCGAAATTGTGGATAGAGAGGCGTTATGAACTTGTTCTTGAAGATTTGCTGGAGGATTTGAGGGATGGTGGGGAACTTCAGGATTTATCATAAAGTCTACAGGGCAAGCGGTGTCTACCTTGAAGCGTACAATACGGAAGGCGCTATCGGCGACCATGTGATAATTTTCTCTCAAAGAAACGAGCCAATAGAGGGTGAAATAATAGGCTTTAACGAGGACCGCTGTATAATCATGCCTTATAGTCAAATAGCGGGGGTTAAGGCTGGAGA
Organism: Aquificaceae bacterium; assembly: GCA_026414575.1. Classification (GTDB taxonomy): domain Bacteria; phylum Aquificota; class Aquificia; order Aquificales; family Aquificaceae; genus Pampinifervens. The sequence goes on from JAOAIS010000032.1 coordinate 9,835, forward strand.
TAAAGTCTGGATAAAGAGGGAGCATGTATCTACATCGGTTGGTTTAGAACTCTTTGGTCAGGTGGTAGATCCTTTCGGCAAAAGGCTGGAGGATGGTGAATTATCTACAAAGGAGAAGAGGCCTATACTTTTGGAAAGCACGAATCCTCTAAGTAGGGAAAGGATTAGAGAAATCTTTGATTGTGGCGTCAGGTCTATAAACGCTATGCTTACTCTCGGAAAGGGTCAGAAGGTAGGCATATTCGCAGGGGCTGGTGTCGGGAAAAGCACGCTGTTGGGCATGCTCGTAAGAAACAGCAGGGTAGATGCTGTAGTGCTTGCTCTTATTGGAGAGAGGGGAAGGGAAGTAAGAGAGTTTTTGGAGGATGTGCTTGGGGAGGAGGGCAGAAAGAAGAGCATAGTAATCGTTACAACCTCGGACCAAACGCCTATACTAAAGGTAAAAGGAGCTATCAGCGCCCTTGTGCATGCCAGGTATCTTGCGAGTATGGGAATGGATGTGCTCTTGGTGATGGACTCCATAACGAGACTTGCCATGGCACAGAGAGAAGTTGGCCTATCCGCTGGAGAGCCACCCACCATGAAGGGATATACACCTTCCGTTTTCTACCTTCTTTCAAAAATCGTGGAGAGTTGTGGGAATTTTAAAAGTGGTAGTATAACGGGCGTATTTAGTGTCCTTGTGGAGGGGGACGATATAAGCCTTGATCCTATTGCGGATGCCTTGATGGGAGTACTTGATGGACATATCATACTTTCTAGAAAAAGGGCAAACGCAGGGCTTTTCCCAGCAGTGGATCCTGTCAAAAGCTTGAGCAGGCTTATGTCTCATGTGGTAAGCCAAGAGCATATGAAGATGTCCATGTATTTAAGGGAGCTCCTGAGCATTTATGAGTCTATGGAAGACATGGTAAATTTGGGGCTTTATGCTTCAGGTAGCAACCCCGCTGTGGACAAGGTAATAAGACATA
>JAOAIS010000010.1 GCA_026414575.1 Aquificaceae bacterium
AGATGTGTATAAGAGACAGTGTCTACACAAAGCCCAAAGGGTAAATCTTGGCTTTGTTTATGCTCTTTTATCGCTTGTTCAGAAAGAATCTATTCAAGGTTCAGACGATACATGTTCTGTAAAATCAGACTTCTAAAAAGCTCAAGTTGATAGTGGATGGGGCTATACTTCCATTGGCTAAGGTCTACAGAGGAAGGGAAAAGAGAATAAAGAGATGTTCAGGAGGAGTCTTTGGACAGAAAGGCAGGTGGGCTTTGAAGGAGGTTTTTTGTGGTGGTGCTGTGCTTGAGAATATGGTTTAGAAAAATAGCAAAAGCTCATAGGATGTATGGGGGGCAAGCTTATGGTTATGTGGATGGTATGAGGGTGTGTGACATATAAGATAGAGAGCTCTAAGGCGGTGAGCATATGATGTAGGGTATCATGCTTCTGCGTTATGTGTATGCCCGCTCTATGACTTACTGATTTTTAGAAGGGGAATGTGGGGTAGTTTTTGGCTTGATGTATGGATGTAATTATAAAGCTCCTTTAAAAAGTTAAGGGTTTTAAGCAAATTTGCCACCACTCAGCATTAGGTTTCTCTTTTTATCAACAAATTCCCTTATACCCCAAATGTCCCTTGTGTTAAGCACAAGCTCCGGCACAGCCCATCCCCTTCTTGCAAGACCTACGCCAAGCTCCATATAGGGAAGGTGCTTTACCGAGTGGGCGTCGGTAACTATGGCTATGGTTACTCCCTCCTCCATACACCTTCTTATCTGCTCCGGGGATAGGTCTGCCCTATAAGTGTTGAGTTCAAGGGCTGTACCCGTTTCCTTGGCGGTTTTTATTATCTTTTCCATGTCTATGGGGTAGCCTTCTCTTGTGCCATAGGCTTTGCCGGTGGGGTGGCCTATCAGGTTTACAAAGGGGCTTTCCATGGCCTTGAGTATTCTATAAGTGTTGTCCTGATTGAACCTCGAGTGTATAGAGGCTACCACAAAATCAAACTCTTCAAGAAGGTCTTCGGGAAGGTCAAGGGTTCCATCGGGCAATATGTCCACCTCACAACCCCTAAGTATGTAAAATCCTTTTGGCTCGTAGTATTCCCTTAGTTTATGGATGAGCTTGAACTGCTCGCGGTATCTATTTGGGTCTAGCCCGTTGGCAACGCGCGAGGCTTGAGAGTGGTCCCCAATGACCATGTACTGATAACCAAGCTCATAACAGGCTTGCACCATTTCTTCGAGGCTGTGGAGCCCATCACTCCAATTGGAGTGCATGTGAAAATCCCCTTTTATGTCTTTGAGTTCCACGAGTCTTGGAAGCTTTTTGGCAGTTGCCAGTTCGATCTCTCCTGCGTTCTCCCTTATCTCAGGGGGTATCCAGTCCATTCCTATTAGTTGGTAAACCTCCTCCTCCGTCCTCCCCCCTACCCACTCGCCCGTATCTACTCTAAAAACTCCATATTCACTTATCTTTAGACCCAAAGCTCTGGCTATATCTCTTACCCTAACATTATGCTCCTTAGAACCAGTAAAATACTGAAGGGCAGAGCCCCATTGATTGGGCTCTACGGTTCTGAAGTCCACCTGCCTACCCTCTTGAGTGACTACGCTCGACTTTGTCTCCCCATGAAGAAGCACCTCCTTAACCCCAGGGTAGTTAACAAAATGGTTGTGGAGTCTAGCCCAGCTTTCCTTTTTTGCGGATACTAACAAGTCTATGTCTCCAACCGTCTCCTTTCTTCTTCGTAGACTACCCGCCAGCTGTATGTTCTCATAAAGCTCCCTCACATCCTCAAAATGTTTAAGAATGGACCTTCCAAGTTCGTAGGCTTCCAGCAGTGTCATCCTCTCCTTGCTTTTTTCCCAAAGTTCTAAGCCTCTCAATATGTTCTGTATCTTCTTCTCACCCATCCCAGGTAAAAAGGCGAGCTGACCGCTTTTTACCGCCCTTATGAAGTCTTCTTTACTTCTTACTTTGAGTCGGTCGTAGGCAAGCCTCAAAGTTTTAACTCCCAGGCCAGGCACTTCAAGGAGTTCCAACAAGTCTTCTGGAACTTTTTTCTTCAACTCTTCATAAGCAACTATCTTACCAGTGCGAAGGTATTCTAATATCTTTTCCACGCTCGACTCGCCTATACCGTGTATACGACGTATTTTTCCAGTTTGTAGGAGTTCCTCTACGTCCTCACCCAACTCAGAAAGAACCTCCGCCACTCTCCTGTATGTATTTATGCGATAGGGGTTATCTCCAAGAAATTCAAGCATGTCAGCCATTTTTTCAAAAATGCGGGCTATTTCCTTGTTCTTTTCCATAGAATAAAATTTAGGTATGGACTTCTTTTCCTACAGGGTTTTTTGGGAGGGCTTTGTCTCCGCCTTTCTAATAGCTATCTCTACATCCCTCATTGGACTCTTCCTTCTTATAAAGAGGCTTGCCATGCTTGGTGCTGGCTTGTCTCACGCCGCCTTTGGAGGCATTGCCCTTGCCCTTGTGTTTGAAATTGACCCCATGGTCTTTACCTTAGTTTACACCGTCCTTCTTGGGCTCTTTATACAGTTCTTAGTGGACAGAAAATCCCTGCCCGCAGATACTCTTGTGGCACTCTTCTTTTCTTTAGGCGTGGCCCTTGCCATAATAATACTGGGTATAACTGACCACCTTGGTGTTAATGTTTTTTCTTACCTTTTTGGGAGCATTCTTACCGCCTCTGAGACAGACCTCTTGCTCTCCTTTTTGGTGTTTGTGACCACTCTATTCTTTGTTGTTGCCAATTACAGGAGTTTGATGCTTTTGTCCTTCAACGAGGAAATAGGCAAGTTGAGGGGTGTTAGGGTGGGGCTGCTGAACTACCTTCTGATAGCCATAGCCTCTGCCAATGTGGTTCTATCCATAAAGGCGGTAGGTCTTGTCCTATCTGCCAGCTTCATGTCCATACCTGCCATGACATCTCTGCTGATATCTTCCTCCTTCATGCAAAGTCTCGTATTCTCTGTGGCTTTTTCCTTTCTCTCTCTTTTTTCTGGCTTAGGACTCTCCCTATTTCTTGACTTGCCACCCAGTGGTGCTGTAGTTACCTGCATGGTCTTTTTCTTTGTCCTTGCCTCCTTTGGCAGGTTCATAGGAAGAAGGTTTTTAAAAACTTCTTAGCCTCATGGGGGCCTTGCTGGTAAATTCTCCTTGCCAGAGACATGCTTTCTAAGGAAGAACCCTTGGGCAGACCATTGGCTTTTAGCCAACTTAGGAATTCAGCCCTTGCAAGCACGCTGGCAACAGCCACCGACAAGTCTTCTTCTCCTTTTGTTTTAAAAGCTACCCTATCACCAAAGGGGCTTTTAGCAGAGTAAGCATCCAACAGAAAGTCTGCGTAGGGGTACCTTTCCATCAACTCTTCGAGGAGATTCCCATACAGCCTATCAAGAATTCTATTCAGATTGCCTATGCTCTCGTGCATCTTGTTTAACTCCAAGGGTTCTATTGTCCTGCACAGGAACTCGCCAAAGGAGCGAAAAAGCCCAGCCTTCCTAATAACCTCTTCATCTTTCATCCTCTTGCAATCTCTGAGGTTAAGCTCAAGGACTTTCCTATAGTAATCTGGCTTGATTATTGCACAACAAAGCACGAGAGGGCCAAAAATATCACCCTTTCCAGACTCATCGCATCCAACAAAAACCTTATTAGGCACTTCTATTTGGGAAAGAATCAGCTCTTTAAGGTCTATTGCTTCTTTGCCCTGAAGCAGAAGGGTTCCAGAGGGATAGAAGAGGGCATGAGTGTTTCCGTTGCTTAGAGACCAAAGGGTGTCTGAAGTCTTTCTCTCGTAAAAGCCTTGCCGTAACAGTTCAAGCTTGACGCGTTCTGACTCTTCCTTGGGAATTCTTATTGTAATGTTACTCATTTTCATATTTATAGCATATTGCATGCCGGGCAAAAAACTAAAAGAGCATATAAACCCTTTTCAAAAAACCTTGCATATGAGTTATAGAACATCTGAAGTTAAACCCTTACACCAGCTTGTCTACATAAAGCCCAAAGGTAGATATTGGCTTTGTTTATACTCTTTTATCGCTTGTTCAGAAAGAATCTATTCAAGGCTCAGACGATACATGTTCTGGAAAATCAGACTTCTAAAAAGCTCAAGTTGATAGTGGATGGGGCTATACTTCCATTGGCTAAGGTCTACAGAGGAAGGGAAAAAGAAAATAAAGAGATGTTCGGGAGGAGTCTTTGGACAGAAAGGCAGGTGGGCTTTGAAGGAGGTTTTTTGTGGTGGTGCTGTGCTTGAGGATATGGTTTAGAAAAATAGCAAAAGCTCATAGGATGTATGGGGGGGAAAGCCTATGGTTATGTGGCACGGTATGAGGGTGTGTGACATATAAGATAGAGAGTTCTAAGGCGGTGAGCATATGATGTAGGGAATCATGCTTCTGCGTTATGTGTATGCTCGCTCTATGACTTACTGATTTTTAGAAGGGGAATGTGGGGTAACAAATGCGAGAGCCTGCTGTAAAAAGTCTTGCATAGAGCTGGCATCATCATAATATCAAACCTATTTCGTAGGCAAGGATGAAACTTTAAGATTGTGCCACAGAGTGCCAACATAATTAGAAGCTTGCTATAGGCTAATTCAAACAAAGCCTAAAACTGGTATAAAGCCAAAAATCTCAGACTAACAGATTATAGTCCTCTTCATCCTCCTGCGCCTCACTCACTTTTCAGCCCTCATCTTTCGCCACCTCCCCCCGTATATCCAAGCATAAACTCCTGCCACATCTTCACAAAAAGAAAGACAGAAAAGAATTAATAGAAAACCAAAACATTGAGTGCTTTGTAAGGTTAAAAGGAATAAGAAGATTTTGACAAGTTTCACAAGGCTTTCATTAAGACAAAAGAGTGAGAAAGTGAGGCTTGAAGAACTTTATTATTGTGTTTGTGATGTTATTGTGTGATGAAGGTAGGGTGGTGTATGGCATATGGTTTACCCATGGTAGCATTTATAGGACAAAAGCATGCAGGCTGAGGAAGGCAAGAAATGTTTGGCTCAGGCCTCTATTGGAAGGAGTTAAGACATTAGGTGATAGGGATGCAAAGGTGTTTTTATGATTGAGAATATGCTAAAGCAAGGAAGAAAAGTCCATCGGGCTAGCTGTAGAAAAAGTGATAAGTTGTATGAAGGGCTTCAGCTCTATGAACAGGTAGTTTTAGGACATAACACTATCTACTTACCTACATGGTTGTGCCTCCGCCTAAAGCTTTTTCAGGGGGGGACTATGCCAATGACAATCCTCTCCCTATTTATACCTAAAGCTTACAGAATCCTACCGGATTTGCCTGAGACGTCTGTTTTGTAGCTACATACACCTCTCATAGAAGAGAAAAATTTGGATTTAATGCCTTCCGGTTCAGACGCAATGGGATTATACTTTTCTCTTATGTTCATTGACAGGGTCAAAATACATGTTAAAGCAGGAGACGGTGGTGACGGTGCTGTAGCCTTCTTGAGGGAAAAATACAGACCCTTTGGAGGTCCTGCTGGTGGAGATGGAGGGAAGGGCGGAGATGTGGTTCTTTTGGCAACATCCAGAAAGCATACCCTCTATGACTTTAAGTTCAAGGCACACTTTAAGGCGGGAAGGGGGGAACACGGAAGGGGCAAAAACCAACACGGAAAGGACGGTGAGGACCTCATCATAGAGGTGCCCGTGGGAACTGTGGTGGTGGAACCAGAAACAGGCCAAACATTGTGCGACCTTAAGGAGAAGGACCAAAAATGTGTGGTGGCGAGGGGTGGAAAGGGAGGCAGGGGGAACGCCCACTTTGCCACACCAACAAATCAAGCGCCAAAGTATGCGGAAAAGGGACAAAAGGGTGAAGAAAGGTGGCTAATTCTCGAGCTGAAACTCATAGCGGATGTTGGCCTTGTTGGACTTCCCAATGCGGGAAAGTCCACGCTTCTTTCAAGACTTACAAGGGCAAGACCAAAGATAGCGGATTATCCCTTCACTACTCTCACACCGGTGTTGGGTGTTATGGAAGTCGACGAGGAAACTCACTTGGTTCTTGCGGATATACCTGGACTCATAGAAGGTGCAAGCCAGGGTAAGGGTCTTGGGCATGATTTTTTAAGACATGTCGAGAGAACCAAGATGCTATTACACTTGGTGGATGTGTCAGACTCAAAAACCGAAGACCCAACAAAGGCTTTTGAAATGGTCAACAGGGAAATGGAAGCCTACAGTCCGGAGCTCCTAAAAAAGCCCCAGATAGTGGTGGCTACTAAGATAGATAAGCTGTCGGACAGGTCTTATCTTGAAAAAATCAGGATGGAGTTCCAAGAGAGGGGCTTTAACTTTGTGGCAATATCAGCACTTACGGGTGATGGTCTTGATAGACTAAAATACTTGATAGTCCAGATTTTAAGGGAAGAAGATGAAAAGCAAAAGAAGATACAGAGTTTCCATAAACCCCCAGAGGCCGCAGGAATTAGAAACCACTGAAATAGAAGAATCAGAGCATTTTTCTGACTTTTTGGAAGAGCCTGCGGTATACGATGGTTCTTTACCTGAAGAGGGCTTCAGCATACTTTTTGTAGACGGTGTACGGCGAAAGGAGTGTTTGGCTACGATAAGGGACGAAGAAACTGGTTATGTTTTTGAAGGTGCCTTCCTCTCCTTGGGTGCTGGTGCCTTGAGGGTAGATTACGGCAGGTTCAACACCATAGGAGAATCTTTGGTCCTGAGCAAAATAGAGAGGCTAATGGCTTTTAGAGGATTTGTCCCATCAGAGGTATGGCTTGGTTTTAAGCCTCTTAGAATAGAAGGAGAACTCAATGTAGAAGTAAACAGATACATGAAGGAAGAGTTAGAAGCAAGGGTAGCTCTCTTAGCTCTCAAAGAAGCACCAGCCACTCTAATGGTCTGTGACGGAACTTTGAGTCGCAAGCTAAGGGGCACTTCGTGTCTTGGGTTTATAAAGAGTATAAAAAGGTTATACATAGATGCTTCCTACATAGACCTCCTTTATTCCCTTCGCCCAGGACAAAGAAGCCCCATATTAAAAATCCACTATCAACAAAGGCAGGAGGATGAGGAAAAAACCGATAAGTATACTTGGTACATAAAGCTTTCTCAACACGAGGGTCTCCATGGTCTTGCGAGGGTTGAAGCATTCCCTCAAAAAAGCTTGGATATTCTCAGGAGGCTTGCAGACCTATCCGCCGGTATACTTCCGCTTTTTGTTGGTGAATCCTTCCAGGACAGGAGGTCACCCCAAAACCTCTTACCCATAGGCAGGCTTGAGATGTTCTTAAGGCTACACCTTGGAGACCACAACATAATAAGGAGGGAAATAGAAAAATTCTTCCATGTCTGAAGTGCTTTTTACAGTGAGTGTAGCCTACTTTCTCAAAAGGCTTGGAGTTTTCTCGGAAGAACATTCGAGGGTGTTGGTTAACTATGTGCTTTACTTTGCCCTACCAGCCCTAAGCTTTAAAACAGCTTACGGTCTTGGCCTTTCTTGGGATGTGGCTATGGTCACAACGGGCGCCTGGGCCATTATAACCCTTTCCCTCGCTCTTGCCTACATTGCTGGAAAACTTATAAAGCTTGAACAATCAAACCTAAGAACCTTGATGATGATCTCAGCCTTTGGCAACACCGCTTTTCTTGGCTATCCTTACAGTTTTGCTTACTTTGGTGAGCATGGGCTTAAGTATGCAGTCATCTACGATAGTATGGGGTCTTTCCTAGCAGTATCCTCCGTCGGCCTTTTGATACTTAAGGGAGGTCTTGACATGAGGTCTCTTATACTGTTTCCGCCTTTTCTTGGGCTTGTTTTTGGCTTTTTTCTTAAGGGTTATCAGCTCCCAGCCTTTCTTTGGAGCTTCATAGACTTTGTCGTAAGCTCTTTACTGCCGGTGGTTCTATTTTCCCTTGGGCTATCCCTCAAATTTTCTCACATTGCTAGGGACAGAAAACTTCTTGTTTTAGCCCTATGCATAAAGATGCTCGCCGCTCCTCTTATTGCCTTATTGGTCCTCAAGTTAATACCCATGAACCCTACCGCCTATAAGGTATCTGTTTTGGAGTCCGCCATGCCTACCATGATAACTGCGAGCGTGCTTGTACTGAAGTATGGTCTTAATCACAACTTAGCTTTTGCCGGTGCTGGTATAGGAATGGTAATAAGCTTTTTCAGCATACCGCTTTGGGTCCGTATCCTTGAAAACCTATAAAGCTCCAACCACAGAAGACCTTTGCTGTCTATGAAGTATGGGAATGTCTGATAGTTCTCCAATAAGCATGTGGCAACAATTCTACAGTATAGGCAAAAAGCATAAAAACTTAGCCTCAAAACACCATCACAAAAAGCTTCGCAAGCTCCTACATCCCCAGTCCTTCCCTATCACACATAATCTCTTGCATTACCACAAAC